>CALJOJ010000030.1 GCA_937981665.1 uncultured Rubritalea sp. | reverse complement strand
TTGACCAGTGAGGCGGGGCGCAATCTACAAAAAAACTCGTGATTGTCAATCTATCTCTGCACCTTTTTAAATTTTATTTCCTGAACCTCTTTTGCGACCCCTTATTTTAAGGCACTTAGGGGCTAAATTTATTTTGGAAGGCACGTGACTTTATCGAATATTTTCATCTCAGCAGACGTGAAATTACAAAAACATACCCTAATTCATGATTACTCTAAGGTAACCTCCGCCAACCTAAATTAGTTGAATTAAATATTTCTTATTTTTCTCTCTAACAGATTAGAAGTGGGTATGAACTATCGGACGTACACCAAGGGAGGCAATTTATTTTCAGCCATTGAGCATCAGCAGAACTTGATAGTAAAAGAAGGTAGTATCATCGATGCCAGCTTTGTAGATGCAACGAAGCAACGTAATACCCGTGATCAGAATAAACAGATCAAAGAAGGAACAAGACCTGAGGGATTTGAAGAAGGTAGCGCAAAAGGGCCTCAAAAAGACTCTGATGCGAGATGGACTAAGAAAAATCATGAAGTTCATTACGGCTATAAGAATCACGCAAAAGTAGACGCTAAGACAAAGGATTTAACAAGAAAGTTAGTCGGATGAGAGTGAGGGTTGAACATGTCTTTGGGCGGATGAAATACATGGGATCAGACCTCTTTCGGCGATTAGGACTGAAGAGAGCGAAACAACACAATGCTTTTTGTAATTTAACCTACAATATGGATCGCTACGCCTTCTTAGTTCGTTAAGATTTACGAGAAAAACGCCACTTGGCGGAGGTTGCCTTATGGATAACTTTTCTCATAAGGCGTTATTTGAAGCACATTTTTAAGCGTGATTCAGCTGTTTTTAAAAGTGATATTTAAATGATGCATCTAGTACTACTGACTAACTCGGATATGTAATTTTACATTCGCCAGTGATTACATTTCATGACAACTTGCGCCATGGCTCAGACAATAGATGGAATTTTTAAGACGGTACTGAAGCGTTTAAAGCATTGCCTTAGGCGTTCTAGTAGCCATCGTCACACTGTGACTGCAGCTGCCTTGGCTTTCTATTCACTTATCTCATTAGTTCCTATTCTGATTACTGGAGTATCTATTGCGGCTTGGCTAGTGGATGAAGAGACCGCAAAGGCGAGCCTGTTAGATGGTACCAGTAGTGTGGCGGGGACAAATGTTTCTAACTATTTTGCAGAGCTTCTTAATAAGGATATTCAGTGGACTGGTAGTGGCTTATCGCCTATTATAGGTGCAGTGTTTCTTATTTTCTCAGCGACGATGATGCTTGGTGAGCTGCGTAGTTGCCTCACTCGGATATTTGGTCCGCTGGAGCAACCGAAGACAGTAGTGAAGAATAGAGCGAGAACTATGGCAATCCAGAGAATTGTAAACCGTGGGGTCGCAGTCGTTTTACTTCTCTTCATCGGTCTCTTTATTGCTAGCCTAGTTGTGTTTCAGACCGTACTGGGCCTGATGATGAGTTATACTGGTGATGATATTTTACCTCCTTGGTTAATCGGGATGGTAGCACCCGTGTTTTCGTTTTTGGCCATTGCGGTATTATGCTCGGTAGCTATCCGCTGGTTACCGAAAAACCCACCTACTTTTAAAATCGCACTTCAAGGTGGTGCGGTGAGCACTATCTTACTAGCAGCGTTGAAGGTGGGCTTGAGTTTGGTACTGAAGTACGCGGATGTTGGCAGTTACTATGGCTCATCTTTGACTTTAGTATTAGTACTATTCTGGATCTATTTTGCGATGCAGGCATTTCTCTTTGGGGCGGAATACGCTGCTGGGCTAACTCGTGAAGAACATCTTGAAACTACCAAGAGCACGCCTGTTTAAACTAGACACCTGTGAATGTTACGGATTTCACTTTGGTCATTCTTGACCCTGCGGTGATCAGTGCTATGTTGCCAGTAACTTATTACTAGCATGGATACATTTCTAATCATTATCGGCAGCATCGTAGCACTTCTACTTATCATTTGGTGGATATATAGAACGGTACGTATTTCACTCTGCTGCGGAACTTGTGGCTGTAACCTCATTTCTGAAGAGCAAAAGAAAAAGATGCTCGCAAGACGCGAGAAAAAGGCGAACAAGAAGTGTGGTTCTTGCCCTAACAAGAAGAGCTAGGCCCTACCTCTGAAAAAACTACACCAAAAGAGTATTCTTCTATTCTCATGAGAAATCTGTAATAGAATAGTACACAAGATCCTAGTAACTTCTCAGCCGAGAGCATCGCAGACATCGAAGCGACTAGTAGATTTTTGGGCTTTTTTTTCACGATAAGCAAGTAGTAAGTATAGCCATACTGGTGAATCCAACGTGGAGGGTGGGATTTTCAGCTGATTGCATTATTCTAGAGTCCCTCTTGAAATTGATTGGGCTTATTTAGATTAATATAGAGAGAACCTGGTCCCACGTCCACGTCTTCTACATGCGGGTTTCTACTAAATCACCACGGAAATAAAAAAACAGTGACAGAATACGGTTTATGATATGTATTATAGGTTCCAGCTAAATTTAAGCACACGTAATATAAAGTAAAAACATTAATCTCTAAGCATTATGCGATTTTCCGTTATTTCAATACTCTCAGTTCAACTCTTCACTGGCTTTACAATAGCCAATGCAGAAGAGACAAAAAAGCCGAACATTCTCTTCATCTTTACTGATGATCAAGCACCGAATACGATTGGTGTCTATGGAAATGAAGTAGTTAAAACACCAAACCTTGACCGCCTCGCCAAGCAGGGCGTTAAATTCGACCATGCATATAATCAAGGCTCGTTTTCTGCGGCTGTGTGTATCGCAAGTCGTGCAATGATTAACACTGGGGCATCAGTATGGAATGCAGCTAGGTTTACTCCAGGCAGCTCATTTAAGCCCGGTGGTAAGCACATCCCTAAAGTGGGACAAGCATATGAAATAGAACCAGCAAAGCCAGAAGCTTACTGGGGACAGTATATGAAACGTGCTGGATACGAAACTTATATGACTGGTAAATGGCATGTAAGAACTAATGCGAAAAATATCTTTGATTATACCAAAAATGTACGTGCTGGAATGCCCAGCTCTAAAAGTAGTACTAAACGTAAATTGATCGAAGGCGAAGAAGACACTTGGCCATACGATGAGTCAAAAGGCGGATTCTGGGCGGGCGGTAAACACTGGAGTGAAGTACTCGCAGATGACAGTGTAGAGTTTATCGAGCAAGCCGCTAAAAAAGATGCTCCGTTCTTCATGTATTTATCATTCAATGCACCGCACGACCCGCGTCAGGCACCTAAGGAGTATCTAGATATGTATCCTTTAGAGGATATTAAGTTACCTGAAAACTTTCTGCCAGAATACCCCTATTCACAATACGCTGGAACAGGTCGCTCCCTCAGAGATGAGACGCTCGCACCATTCCCTCGTACTCCCTACTCAGTGAAGAAAAGCCGTCAAGAGTACTTCGCTATAGTCAGTCACATGGATACCCAGATTGGCCGTATACTAGCTGCCCTAGAGGCCAGCGGAAAGGCAGATAATACTTACATCTTCTTCACTTCTGATCATGGACTAGCTTGCGGAGAACATGGTCTACTAGGAAAACAAAATATGTACGAAAGCAGCGTTCAAGTCCCCCTCCTCATGGCGGGACCTGGAATAGAAGCGGGCAAGAGTATATCCGCGCCAGTTTACCTCCAAGACATCATGGCGACCTCACTAGAGCTTGCTGGTCTTGAGAAGCCTGAGCAAGTAGACTTCAATAGCCTCATGCCACTGGCAACGGGCAAGACAGAAAACAGCTCATACGATGCTATCTATGGTTGCTATTTCAGTACTCAACGTATGGTTCTTGATGATAAGTACAAAATGATCATTTATCCTGCCGCGAACGTGGTGAGGCTGTATGATGTTGTCAATGACCCGGCTGAAATAAATGATCTAGCGGAGAAAAAGGGACAACACGTAGAAACTCTTAACACAATGTTAGCAAAGTTAGAGAAGTTACAAAAAGAGCTCAACGACCCGATTGATATCACAGAGGCATTCAATAATTTCATGAATGACGTGAAGCCAGCTCCATTAAAGGAGGCTAAAAAGTAGTCTTTTAGAATACTTACTCACTCTTAAAAGCGAAGGATGCCTTACCTCTAGAAATGCTGTTTCATCAAATCAATGGCTCTCATGACTGTATCTCCTGAGGTCAGGAATATCCCGCAAGAGAAGACCAAGCGGCATAATTTGAGCTGAATTTGCTCACTGAGAACTTGTTCTCTTTAAATCTAATTAGTTTGGTTGTTTTTGGGGGCTATTTTTGTACTTTTGGAACTCGATTTAGTGGTTTTAGGCATTTTTCAAGTTAAAGAACCTCTTTAGATTGTAGCTAGTGCACATGGGTTCCCATTCAAGGGCTACTTTCTCAGTTCCTCGTAGTAGTAGGTTTCTAAATCCCATGGCTTCTGAGGCCACTCAGTCTCTGATCTGGTGGTAGCAGCATGGGGGTATTACGTTCTAACGTTCTACTACAACGAAGTTGTTTCTCATGAAATACGCCAAGAACAAATCATCAGTAACACACACGAACAACTCCGCAACGTCCAAAGGTAGAATTTACCCGCAATAAAAATAGAAAAACCACCATCCCCACACTCAGACCTTGACTTAGCACTAGCTCCCGCGTTCACTCCGAGGACAATAAAAACGAACCAATTTTAATACCGTGAACGCATACCAAATTTTCCAAACAGCAGACCAATCTCTCATAAACGACCTTTTCACTTGGCTCCGTAATAATGAGCTAGACCTTTATAAGAACACTGTAGCTTCTCTCGCACAGGACCGTAAACTTCGTCCCATCTTCGTTCAGAAGAAGCCACTCCCTGACCAGTTTGCATGGCTCCACAAGACACTCAAGCTGAAGTCAACAGACATGATGGGTGAGCACCTCTTTCAGCTCTTCTTCATGAAGGGAAATGAAGACCTCCTCGTGACATTCTGTGACGCAATGGGCATCGAGCACGACGGCAAAGGATCTGTAGAAGGTGAACTCCCTGAGTCACTCGATGCAGACAAAGTAAAAACAGCAGTCAGCGCACTCTTAGAGAAATTTGACCACAAGCTCGTGACTGCATACCTCTATATCTTCAACCTTCAGACAGAAGGCGGATGGGACAGCATCACCAATGTGCTAGAGTCTGACAAGAGCCTCAAGCTAGCATAAAGTAGCTCTTTAAATTCTAACTCTAACAAGATCTAACATCTAGACAGTATGGACACAACATTTGGCTCCCGTGAATCAAAGAGAGACATCGAAGAACTACCAGTCTTCGCACCAAAATTTGATGCAGACGGTCTCATCCCGGCAATGGCTATGGATGCAGAAACCAAGGAGCCATTAATGCTCGCCTACATGAGCGAGGAGTCTCTTAAAATGACTCTCAAGCTAGGCGAAGCAGTCTACTACTCACGCTCACGCCAAGAAATCTGGCACAAGGGCGCGACCTCTGGACACACCCAGAAGATAAAGCAGATCAAAACCGACTGTGACCAAGACGCACTCATCCTCTATGTAGACCAGCACGGCTCAGGCGCTTGTCACACGGGTAGAAATTCTTGCTTCTACCGAGAAGTCGCTGTGGGAGATAATGCTTCCCCTACCGCGCTTGAGTTCACAGAAGACCTCACCTTCGACCCTAGTGACGTCTACAAAAAGTAAGCTCCTAGCTTTCTGACATTTTTTATTTAATCACTTTTCCACGATCTAACACATCATGACCACTGACATTCAAGCCATCCAAGACGAAGCAGTAGCTGGTATCCAAGCAGCATCTAATGAGCGTAGCCTCGAAGACGCACGCGTCTCCTTCCTAGGAAAAAAAGGCACACTCGCAGCCGCCTCAGCGGGCATGAAAGATCTCTCTAATGAGGAAAAGCCCGCCTTCGGTGCAGCCCTCAATAAAGCACGCGCAGCCATCACCCAAGCACTCGACTCCAAGACCCTCGAGCTACAGCAATCTGCGGATAAAAAATCCGTCGAAGGCATAGACCTCACACTGCCAGCACGTGAGCTCGCATCTGGTGGACTGCACCCTCTCACCATCGTGAAGGACAGAGCTATCCAGATACTACGCCGTATGGGCTTCGCCCTCGCTGACGGACCAGAGATAGAGACAGAATACCATTGTTTCGATGCCCTTAACACACCCGATGATCACCCAGCGCGTAATGAGAAAGACACCTTCTATTTCGACGGTGGTAAGCTACTGCGCACCCACACATCATCTGTCCAGATCCGCACCATGGAGAATGCCACGCCACCTATTAGAATCATAGCACCAGGCTCAGCCTATCGCCGTGATGACGTGGACGCCACTCACCTACCAGTATTTAACCAGCTCGAAGGCCTCTTCGTAGACAAAGACGTAAAACTCGGTGATCTCAAAGGAACACTTAAGTATTTCCTACAGGCCATGTTCGGCGGTGAGACTGAAGTACGTTTCCGCCCGCATTTTTTCCCATTCACGGAGCCAAGCTTTGAGATCGACGTAAAGCTCCACGTTGCTGGGCAAGAGCCTAAGTGGATCGAAGTCGCCGGTTGCGGCATGGTAGACCCTGCCGTCTTCAGCACTATTAGTGATAAGCGCGGTGACCAGGCATTCGACCCAGAACACGTCACAGGCTATGCATTCGGCATGGGGCTAGACCGTCTCGCGATGATCCAATGGGGCATCAAAGACATTCGTGCGCTTGTTGAGAATGACACACGCTTCCTCAGCCAGTTCGCATAGAGGAAAATATCAACCTGAGCGCCGTATCAATGCGCTCAGCATGCTCCTCCATCTAGAGCGCAACGGTACTAAATCCACCGTCCACTACGAATTCTGAGCCAGTAATAAAGCTACCAGCCTTTGCTGATGCTAACAATAAAGTAGCACCGATCAGCTCATCAGGATCACCAAATCTACTCATTGGTGTCTTCCTCATGATCTCTAAAATCTGAGCTTCATGGAGTGCCCGCTTATTCGTATCAGACGGGAAGAAACCAGGGCTGATTATATTCACCCGGATATCATTATCTGCCCACTCACGAGCAAAGCTCTTAGTCATATTATTCAGCGCTGCTTTAGACGCTGAGAAAGCAACGGAGTTCTCCATCGGAGTCATCCCTGATATGGAGCCTATGTTAATAATAGAAGCTGGCCTGTCATGCTCCAGGAAATATTGACCAAACACCTGGCATGCCTGAAAGCTGGCGGTTAGATTAATATCAAGAATCGTCTGAAAATCTTCTACCGGAAGATCTAGCGCGGATTTCGGCGAACTAACACCAGCTCCATTGATCAAGATATCTACCTTACCAGAACGCTCAATAACGATGTCTAACAACGCATAGAGTGAGCCCTTCTCCATCAGATCTGTATCTACGAAATACGCTTTATCTCCCGCTCCACACTCATCAGACGATGCATGGATATCATCTAGCCTGTCTTGAGCTTTATCTTCATTCCTACCTGCAAGAACTACCTCCACACCTGCCTTAGCAAGCCCCACCGCCATGTGCGAACACAGCTCACCAGTACCACCTACTATCACCGCTACCTTGCCTTCTAAATCGTACAGCTTATCGATATAACTCATGCCTTTAATATTGCCCGTCGTCAGCATTAGTCAACGCGCTTTTCTAGCCCAGTCATTATTTCTGGCAATCCTCAGATCTCTCAATTAGACTAACAGCATGAAAAATAAAGCTACCGAATTACTCAAAGAACTCACAGAGGCACACAGTGTCCCTGGCTATGAAGATGAAGTAAGAGCCATCTTTGCGGATGAGCTAGAAAACATCGGCGGCACTCTCGGCACAGACCATCAAGGTAGTATATACTTCGAGCGTGGTCTCGGTGAAGGCAGTAATCCACGCGTGATGATAGCTGGCCATATGGATGAAGTCGGTTTCCGTATCCAGCACATCCGTCCAGATGGCTACCTGAAGTTCGTCCCCGTCGGCGGCTGGTGGCCACACACCCTACTCGCTCAGCGCGTAGAAATCCTCACCAAAAGTGGGGAGAAAATTCTCGGCGTCATTTCCAGCACCCCACCACACTTCCTCTCTAAAGAACGACGCAACAGCGTAATGGCCATCGGCGATCTCTTCATCGACATCGGTGCCTCCAGCTCACAAGAAGTGATAGAAAGCTTTGGCATCTCACTCGGCGACCCCGTAGCACCAGCTACTGAGTTCACCCCTATGCAGAAGGAGAACTACTACATGGCAAAAGCCTTTGATAACCGCGTGGGTATGGCATGTGCCATTCAAGCTGCGCAAATTCTTGTCAGAGAGGAAGGTCACCCTAACACACTGATCTCAGCAGGAACAGTGCAGGAAGAAGTAGGGCTCCGTGGTGCACAGTCACTGGCTAATAAAGTCCAGCCAGATGTAGCCATCGTCCTAGAAGGTCCACCTGCAGACGACACGCCAGGCTTCGCCCCTTCAGAAAGCCAAGGTTGCCTCGGCGGTGGTGTCCAGATCCGCCTTCATGACCCAAGCGCCATTATGAATCCAAGACTCGCCGACCTCGCCATAGAAACAGCTCAGCGTGAAGGCATCCCTCATCAAGTCACCGTCCGCAGTAGCGGCGGAACCGATGCCGGCAGCTTCAGCAACGCAAACCATGGCGTACCATGCGTCGTCCTCGGTGTGCCATCCAGATACATCCATTCACATAATGCCATCATCGACATCCAAGACTACCTCTGCATGGTCAAGCTTACAGTAGCACTCGTAAAACGACTCAATCAAGAAAAGGTCAACGAGCTCATCGAGTATCTCTAACACCTTTAGGAACTAACTTTAAAAGCACATAATAAAGCGCGAAGGCAACTACCTGAAGCGTAATCAGATAATAAGGATAAGGCCCCATGTAATCAAACATAGTCGGGTAATCCGGCTTACCACTAAGAAAGCCATAATTCTGGTCTATCACTAGATTGATAAGCATCACAACAGCCATATAGAGCCAGCTCAAGAGCACCATTCTCTTAAACGCACCTGGCTGTGGGAGCACCCCCATACCCCATATCAGAAGAGCTGCAGCCACAGGCACACCACCGTGCTGGAGGAAGAAATTATAGTAATCAATCGTATTCCAGTCATAGGAAAGCGTGGGAGTCAGTAACCCCTGCGTAGTTCCTGCAAGACCCCAGCAATACGCAACCTCAGTAGCTCGTGAGCTTTTGGTAAATAAAGCATACGCCGCCACAAGAGAAACCACATCACAGAGATAGAGCGGTAGAGCAGAGTTCCAAAACAGCCTCCACCCAGTCTCCCCAAGCCCCCAGCGGCTTAAGATGATCACTGGATCCATCAGCACCGCAAAGACTAACAAGCTCCCTAACAAATAGCGCAGACGCTTCTTCTTCTGCTCAGAAACTTCCTGCCTCATCCAGCGTGGCAGCCATAAACACAATACAACAGCAACTAAGATCGCTACCATGTGCGATACTCCGAAACATTGAAACTGAGCAATGATCACCATAACTTATACTATTGTGAGATCGCCTCTTCTATCAATTTAAATCGCTTATGATACTTCCCTCCGTGATACTTCTTACAGCAACTATAACACGCTGAATACCCGCGCATCTTACGCACTCGCTCGATGACTTCACCACAGTTCGCACAAGTGTAGCGCCACTTCCGCTGCTGCCGGTTACTCGGTAGTGGTAATGTATGAGTAGCCGACTCACCCGGGATCCCCATATCCGCACAAGCTTGCTTCCACTCTGCACCATGTGCTGAGATACCTCGCCCATAGCGCTGATGCGCTAAAAGGTGTGCCAGCTCGTGAAGTAGCGTTTGCCTAACATGGCTGAGCGCCTCATCACCAAGCTCAAGTAGCTTAGGGTTGAGCTCCACCTTGGCAAGATTCAAAAATGCCCGACCAGCAGTGGATCGCATCCGTTTATTCCACACTATATTCACACTCTGAGCATACCGCTCACCAGCATGCTCGCCTAAAAGAGAAATGGCATCGCCAACCATATTGACGATGCCATTGAAAACTTCTTCTCTATCCATATTGGAAACTCAGTGGAGTTCTCCTCCACAGATTACTTACTATTTTTTAACAGAATCTAAAGCACCTGCATTGACAGTGAGTTCTATCATATCGTTAAGAATAGCTATACCCTCACGCTTCACTGGGTCCATTCTACTAGGCCACTCTGGAGTGATATCTAGGTCAGCTTCTTTGTTTTCAGCCTTGAGCATATATGACTCATCATCTTGAGTAGGGTCGTATTTTAATAGCCCTTCATTCTCCAAGTCATCACGCTTAAGTCGGTAAAAGGTATAGTTTGCATGATCCTCTTCCTGCATGAGCTTAAAGCGCTCTACTCGGTCTTCATTTCTATGCTTCAGGCGCATGTCAGCTTCATTATTCTCTTCGAGGCGCTTCTCCATATTGAGGCTCACCGCATTATCTTCGATACGCTTTTTCATTCTTTCCACATCTTCTTGCATATAGGTAAAGTCTTTTGAGGATTTCACCCTCTCCAAGCTCTTGCCCTTAAGTTCAGCGATGAATAACTTAGCGCGGTCCAGTGGCTCATAGCCTGGTGCTTTTTGAATCACATCATAAGATAATGCATAGTCCATATGCTTCTCCCCTATCTCGATAGCATCTAAAATGTTAGGTAGGACAATGTCAGACTCCACACCCTTATTCTGCGTAGATGAACCTGCTACACGGTAGAACTTTCTGACCGTTGGCTTAAGATAGCCAGCTCTCTCTCTGCCCTCTGCTCTAAATGGAAGCATACGGGAAATCTCCATGATCCGCTGAACAGTACCCTTGCCATAACTAGAACTCGTCCCGACTACCACCGCACGATTATAATCCTGCAGCGCACCCGCTAGAATTTCACTCGCTGAAGCTGAAGTAGAATCAATCAAGCAAACCAACGGGCCATCATAAATAGCCTCGTCGTAAGATGACTGAAGTGTGACGCGACCTTGCGAGTCTCTCTCCTGTACGATCGGCCCACGGCCTACGAAAAATCCTGCCATCTTGCGAACTTCATCAAGAGAGCCACCACCATTCCCACGGAGGTCAAAGACAAGCCCCTCGATGTTTTCCTTGGTCATCCTCTCCAAGATACGCTTCACATCATCCGAGCACTTATTCTCACCAGTCTGGAAATTGATATAAAATGAAGGTAATGACAGAAATCCAATTCTATGCTTCTTACCGTCAGCATCAGTAGACTCTATAATCTCACCTGAGGCGAAATCTTCTTTCAGCTCTACGGATCCACGCTTTATCACAATGATCTTTTTCTCACCATCTTCAGCTTCTACCTGAAGACCTACTGAGGATCCAACTGGTCCACGGATAAGCTCTACCACCTTGTCCAGCCTCATGAACATAATATCCACGATATTGCCATCGTTGAGGTGATCTACCCCCACAATGCGGTCATTGAGAGCGAGATCACCACCTTTAGATGCTGGTCCACCCACCACAATACCTGTGATCTTAGTCGCTCCATCATTTTCACCCTGAAGAAGCGCACCAATGCCCACAAACTCATTATCCATGCCCGCTTTAAATGGACCGTACTCACTAGCAGACAGGTAATCCGTGTGCGGCCCATAAGCCTTAGCAGCAGCACTGAGCACATAGTCTGCGATAGACTCCTTGTCATTATCTAGATCATACTGCAGCATACGCTTGTACTTCAGACGGATGATCTCCTTGATTGGCTTAGCATCTTTCAGCGGATTTTCCTTCCCCTGCTCTTTTGCCAGCTTGGCAATGTTGTCGCGGCGCAGAGTCTCACCAAGGACCGCTCCTTCTACGAGATTTTGCCACATCTCTCCTTGCTCTATACTATCCTTAGCCCATTGGAGTTTCTTTCTAGAGCGCTTTATCGTGCGGTCACTATCAAAGGTAAATTCTGTTTCCTGAAGATATTTCTGCGCAAATCCGATCATCTCCCGCACTCGGCGAATATACATACTATAGACATCATGTGCAGCTACATTACTTTGCTTAATTAAAAGTCTATTGTGTAAGTCCACTCCATAGCGCTTTTTCATCGCTTCCACATCGTGCTGGGTAAAATAAACTTTCTGCGGATCTAGCTCTTTCATTAAGAGGTCAAAAATTCTCGGCCCTAGCTCCTGATCATCGAGCTTCTCGTAGTGACGATTCATAAGCATCTTCGCCATCACTCTACCCACTTCATCGTAATCCACCTTTGGCTCTGGTCCCTGCTGTGCAATGGCACAACCAGAGAGAGACATGCCTAATAATGCTGCTTTAAGAGATTTTTTAATATTCATAGTTTTTGATTATCTAATTTGCTGATAGCACTCTAACAGCAAAGATTTGTTTCATTACACCCTCACTGATGAGAGTAGTTTTGTCGAACTTTTCTTCCCCACTTTCATCTTATAGCGTCCAAAATGACAGCAGCTATCTATAAAATCACTACTAATTCCTTCCATTTCATACAAAAATAACTCGACTAGCAAGAAAGCTGAACTACAATTGGTTTCATCTTGGTAGATTCAACCCCGATAATTATTAATACCAAGAAATGATCATTTTTTATTACAATATATGGAACTTTTAATATTCTACGTTCTCCTCGCACTTGGAGTTTCTTTTTTGTGTTCCGTTTTGGAGGCTGTTTTACTTTCTATTACTCCAGGATTTGTTCAAAATGAGCTGACTGCTGGCAAGAAATACGCACCACGCCTTGCTAAAATGAAGGAAAATGTGGATAATCCACTCTCCGCGATTCTTACCCTGAACACGATCGCTCACACCATGGGTGCTGCTGGTGCTGGCGCCCAATGGAAAGTAGCAAGTGTACGCTGGGATTGGGCAAGTGGAGACACTGGTGAAGCCCTCTTCGCCGCCGTTCTTACCGTTCTCGTTCTTATCCTATCAGAAATTATCCCTAAGACCCTTGGAGCTAAGTACTGGCGCCAGTTTGCTAGTCCCACCACTACCATCTTAAGACACATGATCACCGCACTTACTTATTGCGGTATCCTTCCTGTACTACGCATGCTAACTAAGCTTATTGGGGGAAAGGGACACAGCGACTCGATCAGCCGTGCAGAACTCGCAGCCATGGCAGAAGTCAGTAACCAGTCTGGTGAACTCGACGATGAAGAAAGTAGCATCTTAAAGAACCTCTTCATGTTCAAGTCCACTCAAGTGCGCGACATCATGACCCCTCGTACCGTAGTCTACGCCATGCAGCAGGCCACCAGCATTGATGATTTCCTCAAGGAAGCTATGCCTAAGCCATTCTCTAGAATCCCGGTATATGAAGTAGACCATGATCACATCACCGGCTTCGTTCTTAAAAGTAACGTCATGTCCGCTCGCCTCAACAATGAGGACGAAGGCAAGACACTGGTTGACTACATCCGTCCTATTAAGGCTGTTCAGGGATCTGACTCTATTTTCCAGACCTTCAAGATCATGACCCAAGAGAAGCAGCACCTCATGCTCGTCATCGATGAGTTCGGCGGCATGGACGGCATAGTCAGCATGGAAGACGTTGTAGAGACACTTCTCGGACTAGAGATCGTAGACGAAGCGGATCGTAATGAAGACATGCAGGTACTCGCTAGAAACCTCTGGCAGAAACGTGCACAGTCCATGGGCATCGACCCGAAGAGTTCTACAGAAGAAAACTCTGTTCAGTAGGATAGCGACTGGTGACTTCCACAGTCACGGTAGCCATACCTCTACTCTGAGATGAGTGTAAATACTCATCATTGCTTTTTAATAAATCTGCAGCTGAATACTGCTCGCAAAGAAGAAAGTACCTCGTATCATCTTAGATCTAACCATCTACTATTCAGAATAGGTATTTGACAAATAGTATCAAATACCTATTCTGAATATTCCAATTTGTATTACATATTATGAAAAACCTCTGTATCACAATCACATTGATATTTCTTACCCTCATCGGCTCAGCTGAAGCGGGCTTAAAAATCTACTACATGCGCCATGCTGAAGGTGGCCACAATGTCAAAAAGGATTGGGAAAAAAAGAACATCCCAGAGGCGGAATGGCCAGAGTACGTTGGTAATCCAAACATGTTTACACCTAAAGGACTAGAGCAGCTTGTCACAGGTACAGAGAAACTCAAAAATCTGAAGTTTGACTTCATCGCCACTAGCCCGATGTGGCGCGCGCGCAGCACAGTACTCCCTTATCTTAAGGACCAAAAACTGACCGCTGAGATCTGGCCAGAGCTCCATGAAGGTCCAGGTTCTGCCACTGTTCTGAAAGCGGACCTACCAGTGATCACCGCTAAAATTTTAGGCCAAGGTAAGCCTATCGAGCTATCGGAAGAAGAGGCTCCTTACTTTAAATTTATAGAAAACGGGAAAAATAATTTCCGCGCACCTAAAGAGCCAAATGACGAGGAACACAAAGCGGCTGCCTTAAAATTCGTTTTAAATACTGCTATCGAACGTATCAAGAAACGCTTCGGCAACTCAGATAAAACGATCCTTCTCGTAGGTCACGGTGGTTCAGGTAGAGCTCTCACAAGATTACTCACTCAGAGTAACTACGTAGGTAAAGTAGGAAGAGGACCAGATAACACTGGTCTCTGGATGGCAGAGCAGCAAGAAGACGGCACTTTCGTCATCAAGATGTATAACGATGTCATGATCCCGCCAAATCCGGAACTCGCCAAGTAATCATCATTTATTAACTATAAGACAATAACCTCACTGGCTTCAGTGGGGTTATTTTTTGTCTAAGATTCCGCTTCAGGGGAAGTGAACATCTTACTTCTAGTGCCTTCGCCATACAGTTATCAGATAAAATTCCACATCTGATAGAATTTTTAGAAACTATCCCTAGTATGTATTCAACATCTCACTATGAGATTGACAATAAGTGAGCCTAATTCAAATTACAGTGAAATAACAGCACTTGATCTGTCGTACATTTAATCACTATTTTACCACTATGAAACTAAGTAAACTATCTAAAATAATCATGCTCAGCGCCTCGCTAGTTTCACCGCTTTTTGCTGGTGAGATGACGTTGAACTACGATAAACCATCTGCAGATGATCTCGGCAAGAGATTTGGCAAAGGGAAGTCTAACTTCATCAAGGAAGCATTACCAATGGGTAATGGTCGTCTCGGTACGATGTTCTCTGGTGGGGTCGAGCTAGAGCGTTTACTATTTAATGACATCACTCTTTGGCACAATGCGAAACGTGGAGCTGATCCTGTGAATCAATCAGGTAATGCAAAGGGGGCTCACGAGAACTTTGACACAGTCAGAGAAGCATACCGTCAGGAAAAATTTGGCTCAGGTGAGGGCTCTATGGAAGTGATCTCTACTAAGTACATCGGGACCAAAGAGCCACTGGGTAGCTACACTGCCATGTCTAACGTCTCTATAGAGACTGGCCATAAACTAGCGGATGCTAAGAACTATAAACGTAAGCTAGACCTCATGACCGGTCTAGGCACAGTCTCATACGAGCATGCTGGTTCTCAGTTCACACGCGAGTACTTCTGTAGTCATCCACATGATGCTTCAGCCGTTCGCTTTACTTCATCTGACGCCCCGCTTGAGCTAAAGATCAAGGTGCATTCACTCCACTCTATCAAGTCTGCTACGCTAAAAGATAACACTCTCTGGGTAGAGATCGATGTAGCAATGATCCAAGACAACGTGCAGCTGATGCAGGCGATTCATATCAATGCAAACGGCGGGACGATCACGGCGGACACTAAAGGCACAGTAACTATTTCAGGAAGTAAAGACGTACAGCTTATCAGCTCAGCATACAGTGACTTCAAATATGAGTTCCCTAGCTTCAAGGGACGCGACTACAAAGCGGATCTAACAGCTACTATTGATAAAGCAAAAGGTGCTGGATACGATGCTTTAAAAGCGGCTCACTTAGCTGACTTCAAGCCACTCATGGAGCGCTGCCAATTTAACGTAGATTTCAAGCCATCTGGCCTCACTACTGATAAGATGATCAAGCAAGCAGTAGGCACAGAGCTTGAGGTTCTTCACTTCCAGTTTGCTCGCTACTTACAGCTTGGCTGTTCACGCTCAGCTCCTGTCCCATCGAACCTCCAGGGGGTCTGGAATGCTGATAAGACAGCTGCATGGAACGGTGACTACCACACTGATATCAACCTCGCGATGAACTACTGGATGCCAGATCCGTCTAATCTTTCGGAGTGCTTCCAGCCATACCTCAGCTACATGAAGATGATGGCTAAAACTGGTGCTATCACAGCGAAAGAATCATTCGGAATCCAGCGTGGTTGGTCAGTAGGTCTAAACGGAAATGTGTACGGCTTCTCAGCACAGAACAACCACGGCCGCAGACACCAGCAATCAGGTCACTGGCTCTGTCAGAACCTCTACGAGCATTACTCATTTAATCAGGACGAAGCTTACCTCAAGGAAATCTTCCCGATCATGAAAGGCGCTGTGGAATTCTTCATCGACTTCCTCGCTCCTATTAAGGACGGCACACTAGCTGTTTACCCTACTTGGTCACCGGAGTGTCATTTCAACGCGGAGAACCCTGATAAATCTAGTAAGATGAGACGTAACAAGCAGACTCTCGGTGCACAGTGGGACCAACAGCTCCTCGTCAACCTCTTCACAGACTTTATCGAAGCATCACTTATTCTCGATCAAGAACCTGAAATCCGCGCGAGACTCAAGGAACTCATGCCTAAGCTTGCACCTCAGAAGATAGGCCGTCACGGTCAGATCCAAGAGTGGCCAAACGACTGGGATGATCCTAAGAACACTCACCGCCACATCTCACATCTTATCGCTCTCCACCCAGGTAGAGACATCTCACCACTCACTACTCCGGAGCTCCACAAGGCAGCTCTCGTGACTATGGGGCACCGTGGTGACCAGGCTACTGGATGGAGTGTAGGTTGGAAAACTTGCTTCTGGGCACGTCTCCATAATGGCGACCGCGCACACCAGATCTACAAGCTCCTCTTAGCTAAAAAAGTACATAACAACCTCTTCGACTTCCACCCACCATTCCAGATTGATGGAAACTTCGGAGCAGCAGCAGGAGTATGTGAAATGCTACTTCAGAGTCATCTCCGTAGCATCAACCCAGAGGCAACAGAGATCAAGAACGCGACATTTCAAGCCTACAAAGCGACTGCAGAAAACGCCAAAGTGTTCGTAGCTGCTGTACCACCAGAGAACCTCAAGGACGCACCATTCATCCTCCACCTACTACCTGCCCTGCCATCAGCATGGAAGACCGGCAGCATCACAGGTATGAAGGCTCGTGGAGGATTCCTCGTGGATATCTTCTGGGAAGAAGGCCAGCTCAAGTCTGCTAAAATCACAGCTACTAAAGACAGCACATTCCGTCTCTACAGTAACAACAAGCTATCTGCTAACATCAGCCTCAAGGCAGGTGCGAGTCACACTCTCTAACAGATAGAGAATAGTAAATAATTTCATACCACTGCGCGGCAACGTGCAGTGGTATTTTTTTGCCTTTTACTTAACACTATGATGCGAGTGACTGGATAAATGCGCTAAAGAACTCCACACCTTCTTCGAGGTCTGCCACGAGAATAAACTCATCTTTAGTATGTGCCTGATCGATAGAACCAGGCCCCACACAGATAGAAGGAATACCACCCTTCGCTAAATGCGCAGCATCAGAGAACCACGGTGCACCAACGCACTTAGAACTAGGCCAGGCATTCAGCATACTCTGAATATACGTATTATCCTCAGCCGTCTCCATCGGTGGGTTCTCTTGGCTCTTTGTCAGCTTCAGAGGCAGCTTCATTTCCTCAATAAATCCCGTAGTAAGCTCGCGCCCACCACCAGCTTCCATTAATGATGGAGTCATTCGGATATCAATTTCTGCCTGCGCAAAATCTGGCACAATGTTAGGCCTCGTCCCACCATGAAACGTTCCAATATTAATCGTAGAATGACCAAGTACAGGATGCGTATAAGTCGCTAATCTGTTAGAAAGTTTACGATTCATCATATCTAACGAACGAGCTAAAATCATCACTGCATTCTCCCCACGCTCAGGCTGTGATGAGTGCGATGCCTTACCCTCTGCGACGACAGTCAGCCAGGTACAACCTTTCGTAACGTTTACCACATCCAGCGATGTAGGCTCACCCGCTATAGCGAATACATACTCATCTGCATGATGTTTAGCAAAATGCTTAGACCCCTGCTGGCTGGATTCCTCGCCCATGAAAGCTACAAAGTCTACCGCCACCGGAAGCTCAGCGAGTAACTTAACATTCTCTAACAATGCCGTAATCATAGCCGCCATTGGCCCTTTCGTATCAGATGCTCCACGACCGAGAATTTTACCATCCACGAGATCTCCACAGAAAGGATCAAACACCATTCCTGAAACACCTACCGTATCTGAGTGAGGCCCTAACAAAATACGCGGACGTTCATCATTCACTCCATTGAATGGTGCACGAGCAATAACATTTGGACGCCCCGGCAGCACCTCTTCCTGCACCGAGCTAAAACCAGCCTCAGTTAGGTACTTCTGTAAAAAGTCAGCCATCCCCTGCTCATCCACCAGATCAGTACCAGGGGCATTATCTGAGTTCACAGAAGGAATACGAATTAATGTCTGCAAGAGCTCTACCACGTTCATCATGCACCGATGATGCTCTTTCTCAGTACCTCTGTGAAGCCCCTTTTAATGTCCGGAGAAAATCTCTTTTAACAATTCATCCAGCAACTAGGCTAATCATACTAAATAATTCCACTCCTTCACGGATAAATTGATTTGTCGATACCGTCTAAAATAGTCATTAATAGCGATATGCAAAATCTGACCTTTCTGAACTGGGACCAGCCACTGTTGAATCCACTGGTAGATCACCTCCGTGCTCTTGGTGATGACATCGTGGACTACATCGTGATCGTCCCTACAGTTCAGTCCGGTAGGCAGCTCAGAAAGGCGCTCGCTGAGGCAGGTATTGGCCTCGCTCCTCGCGTGGCATCACCAGATATATTAGCTCCTATAAAGAATGCTGGCTCTCGTGCCGCTGCCCTCATAGCATGGACGTCGGCACTCACTCAGCTCGACCTCGCGGACACTCCCTTCCTCTTCCCCACTGAGCCACCAGAAGGTGTGGCTAATAGCTTCCGCTGGGCATTTAATGTAGGCAGACAGCTCAGTGAGCTACAGCGCACCTTGTTAGAAAGTGGCAAAACATTTCAAGACATCAGCCGTATGAGCATGGAGTCTGAGCGCTGGCAGGATCTCGCTAAGCTAGACGCTGAAGTCAAAAAAAACCTCCGTAGCTGGCGTGTAAATACAGCTGCAGAATACGAGCCTATCTCGACTAAGAGTAACCCAAAGAAACTGATCATCGCCGGCGTTTGTGATCTTTCGCCGCAGGCCGTCCATCGGCTAAAGCAGCTTACAGAAGCAGCTACCCCGATAGAAATCATCATCCACGCTCCAGAGCATCTACGCTGCCATTTCGATGACTGGGGCAGACCTAGCAGCGAATACTGGAGTAATACCGAGCTAGATCTCCCTGACTGGAGAGAAACTATCACTCTAGCAGAAACTCCATCACTAGCGGCTGAACACATTGTCCGTGAGGTCGCTAAAGAAAATCTCAATCCAGATCAGATCTCCTTAGGACTCTGTGATAGAGACATCGTCTTATCGCTTCAGCACGAGTTCTCATCAGCAGGTTGGGATATCTATGATCCAGAGGGCTCAAGCGTCAAATCCAGCAGCCTCATCTCATTCCTCACAGCTCTAGGTGAATGGATACCAAACTCAGAACCTAGTACTGGCTCCCAGCAGTCAGTACTCAGCTACCCGATCAATGCCTTTGCCAAGATGCTGCACCTACCGGAAATGGAAGCATTCATCCCCAAGGACACCGACCGTTACAGCGTGATACGTGAACTAGATAAATGCAGAGAAAAGCGGATGCCCGTGTTCGCTAGCGAACTAAATGAGCACCTGCAAAACACCAGTAACAAAGACTACAAAAATCTAACAAACGTACTACAACATTTTCTAACAGAAACTAACGCCATGCTCACTGGCAATAAAATCCGTGGTCTCCGTGGCTGGATAGCTAAGCTTCTCAATGTCACTCATACTGACATAGCCGCATTACTAGTGGATGACCTAGCTGACATCCTTGATGTGTTAGAGAAAGTTGAGAAAAATGCTGGCAAACAAGGTCTAGTTATCAGTCAGGTGTTAGAAATCATCATTAATACCCTAGGCGATAAAAAAAGCTACCAAGACAATACAGGAAGTGCCACTGATCTACTAGGATGGATGGAGCTCATGTATGAAAATGCTCCCGAGCTATACCTCATCGGTATGCATGAGGGCCAGGTCCCAGAGTTTAGAGGTGATGATCCCTTTCTCCCTGATAGCTTCCGCGAGACCTTAGGGATGCAGAGTGGTCAGAGCTACTACGCCCGAGATAGCTATCTCTTCCACTCCCTGATCCAGAGTAGAGCCAAGACCCACATCATCGTGACTAAGCTCAGCGAGAGTAATGAGCCTAATAAACCATCACGCTTACTCCTTCGCAGCTCAGACCTAGAGCTAGCTGCACGTGTGGATAAGCTATTCGGTGAGCCACAGTTAGAGTCAGAAAATCCTAGTGCCTGGAAACGTGACTGGCAGCTACAAGTACCAGCAGTGATCAATCCATATAACCCAAAGACTCTCTCTAAGAATGATGACGAAGAGCAAGTAGCCAGAGCTATCTCTCCCTCGTCTCTCAAAGATTACCTCCATTGTCCGTTTAGATTTTTCCTTAAACGAGTAGTCAGCATGAAGCGCTATGAAGCTAATAAAGCTGAGATGAACGCACTAGACTTCGGGCTCCTCGTTCACGCTATTGTAGAAAGTTTCGGCCGTAATGAATCCATCCGTGATAGTATTTCCGAAAAAGAAATCCAAGCCTACTTCGATGATCAGCTCACCAATGAACTCTACCTACGCTATGGCGCTCACCCGAATCTAGCCATCAAGATGCAGGCTGAAATAGCCAAGTCCAGACTCCACAAGCTCGCTAGCCTTCAGGCTGCTGAAGCAGAGCAAGGATGGCGCATCATCGATGTGGAGCTAGATATAGGAAATACTATCCCATGGGAAATCAACGGCCACCCTATCAAGATGCAGATCGACCGCGTGGATAGACACATGCACTCTGGAGACATCCGCATCTGGGACTACAAGACCTCTGGTAAAGCAGCAGATCCCCTCAAGGCACACATTGAAAACTTCAAGCCTGATGAAAACCGTCCTCTCTGCGGAGCGCTCTTACCCAAAGCCCCTAGAAGTAAGAGCGAACGCTACTGGCATAACCTCCAACTTCCTATTTATGCATGGTTCGCTCAGGAGTATTACAAGACAGATCAGATCCCGAGTGTCGGCTACATTAATCTTCCTAAGACTCTATCGGATTCAGCATTTAGTCTCTGGGGAGATTTTGATGAGTCATACCTAGATTCAGCTCAGCAATGGACCACCGAAGCCATCAAAAGGATAGAACAAAGCGACTTCTTCAGCCCCGCTAAGCTATCCAGTAAACAAGAAGACTGGGATGATTACAGTAAGCTAGCACAAGGTGACATAGAAGAAGCATTTGCCCTGAATAAATAGATTTCTTTAGAGAAAATAAAAAACGTTCAGTCTCTAGGAAAGCCTATCGATTGGGTTAAAAAAGGGATACCTACATTGAGGCATCCCTTTAGATAAAATAAATAGCAAGAGTAGATTACTTCGCCTCAAGCTTCTTTTTAGGTGGATCCCAGTACTCAGTGAGTTCCTTTATCACCGCTGCATCTAGATCCTTGAAGTCAAAGATTCCTTCGTGTCTATAGATCACCTCACCAGCAGTATTCACCATGACTGTGTATGGTGTAGCTCCAGACCACTTATCATCCAGTGCACCTGTGAGTGCGTCTATACTCGCTTCATTGAAAAGATAGTTATTCGTCTTACGATTCTGATTCTTAAGTGAAGCCGCTATCTTACCACCGACTACCACACCATTCTTACCAAGTAGTTCTTCTGCACGCTCCTTGTTCCCAGGATCATCCAGTGAGATGGTGATCACCTCAAGAGGTCTACGGCTGTACTTTCTCAGAATCTTAGCCACATCCGGCATCTCTTGCACACATGGCACACAGTCTGTAGACCAGACATTAAACAGTCTCGTATTCTTCGTTCCATTCTCCTTTAAGGCTTTGATTCCTTTAGCATCGATCTCCTCTATCACCGCTTTAGTTCCTGCCCACTTCTTATCATCAGCTATTACGCCAGCCTTCTTCTCTCTCCACTTCGTAGAGCAACCAAATGGCTTCGTCACAGCAACTGGAACAGGCTCACCTGCGATCAACGCCTCTACCGCATTACGCGCATCTGGCTGAGTCACCGTAGTAGGATCTTTAAATCTCGAATCATCAAATCTCCCTTGGTACTGTAACTTACGTTCCTTATCAAAGATAAAGAGGTGCGGTGTAGCTAGGACCCCGTACTGACGCGCTACAGTCTGAGTCTCTCCATCATAGAGGAACGGAAACTGCCAGCCTAAGTCTTCCGCATACTTCTTTGAACCCTCGAATGACTCATCATATTTGGTATAACTAAACTCATCAATTCGCAGACCATCGTTATGGTTCGGATTAATCGCCACTACCTTGAAACTCTTATCCTTCATGTCTACCACCAGCTTCTGCAAGCGTGACTCAATACCATGAGATGTAGGGCAATGCGTGCCTGTGAAGTAAACCATGAGAACATCTGGCTCACTAAAGTCAGCTAGCTTATACTCTTTCCCATCAGTTCCCGGCAGAGTGAAATCTGGTGCAGCATCACCGATAGACAGCTCCTTAAACCCCTCCGGCTGAAACGGGGCAGCAAATGCAACCGTAGACAGAAGGCATATCATAGTTAATAGATTGGATAATTTCATACCTCCCCTTAACTACCCATTATTTCGCATCATAGCAAATCATAAATATGACCGTAAACTGAGATACGAATCTTTCAAAAATTCACTATAATTTCACACTAGCCTCATCATCATTTCATAATTCTCAGCAACTCTCTTCAACATATGAGACACATGAACCTAAACCGCTGGCTAGAACACTTTAAGAATAATAAGCGTGATCGCGTAGAACCAAAATGGAATGCTCCTACTGAACTCACATCTCACCAAATTCAAACTCTACTCCCTTCATTAGCCCAGTTCGAGCTCGGTGATGGTGGAGGCCCCTGCTACCTAACAGCTTGGAATAGAGAGAAATTCTTATCACAACCATATGCACGTGAACTAGTGGATCTCTGGTTCTTAGAAGAGGCTGAGCACTCACGCCTACTGGGTGATACCTTGCACAGATTTGGTGGAGAGAAAATAGAATCTCACTGGAGTTTCTCTATCTTCTGCCTTGTTAGGAAATTTCTAGGCGTAGGCTTTGAGCTCCGCACACTCATTCTCACAGAAATAGTCAGCAACGTCTACTATCAGATGATGCTGAAACACGGAGGAGCCAAAGACGAAGCCCTCACTCAAATGTGTAGACTCGTTATCCGTGATGAAACTGGACATATCGCCTTCCATAAAGACAGAATGGCTCGATCAGGCAGCAGATTCGGAATGCTCTGGGCTGGGATCTTCAACCTCATGGGACTAGCTGCAGGCACTATGCTATGGCTGAATCACGGCAAAGCCATCCGTGCACTAGGTGGAACAAACCGCGAATTCTATCAGGAGGTCTGGCACGGAATGGATCACTTCATCACCACACTTCGCAAACTCTCTAAGCAAGAAAACAAACACCATGATTACATCACCCCCGCTCCGGCCAACCCGGCTCGTCAAAAAAGCTAGAAAACATGACTTCATCTATTAGCACTTTCGATATACTAGTCGCTATAACAGCCCTCATCTTATTTCTACCCATCTTACTTATCATCCCTATTCTAATCAAATTAGATAACCGAGGGTCTATATTCTTTTGCCAGAGAAGACTTGGAAAGCACAAACTTACAATCAATGTCTGGAAGTTCCGCAGCATGCGTGGTGATAAGATCACTAGAGTCGGTAAATGGTTACGTGCTACAGCACTGGATGAATTTCTCCAGTTCATCCTCATTTTGAGAGGGCAAATGTCTCTCGTAGGTCCTCGTCCACTCACTCAAGATGATGTCACGAGATTAAAATGGGATGGCCCTGAACATACCTCACGCTGGAATGTTACCCCAGGTGTCACAGGATTAGTGCAGATCTATGGTGGTACTAGCGCAGCCCATTCATGGGAACTTGAGAAGATCTATCTCAAGAAAAACTCATGCGCTCTACAGGCGAAGATCATCCTTCTCTCTGCCATCGTTACTCTCTTTGGGAAAAGACGCACCAAGACCTGGTTTCCATTAGACCTCCAGAGGCATTAATCCTGCCCCTGGGAAAAATCTTACCTCTGTTATTAATTTTACTCAATATAAGCCACTGCATACGACCTATGAGGATGCCCCTCTAGCTTCTTCTTCAAACTCTCTATCTCTTCTAATAACTCTAAACCTAATTTCTTTTCTAACAGATTTTTAGTCATTAGCTGTCTCTGCTGTTCGAGCACTTTAGCCTGCCAGGGCTCCGTAAATATAAGATGTAGCTCATCATGAAAATTTCTATCCTTCAGTGCACCCCACTCTCCTGCATCTAACCAGATACCACCCGTGCGAGAGCGGTCAATGTAGAATTGAAACTCATGACCCACCTTGCAGCGCATCATAATCGTGCTTGTCTCAGGGCAGAGCTTAGCCACGGTCTCAGTCTCTATCACAGAGCGAGCTAACTCGAACACTGGAAGATGCTCCAGACGCTCTGGCTGCTTCTTTATCCAGCTCCAATAATCCTGCTGCGTGATATACACACCTGCAGATTCTTCACATTGGTAAGCCACTAGCCCCTCCTCGAGACTAATTTTCTGCATCACTTTTCTCGCTCCAATAGGGCTTTTTATCTCTTGTCTCATGTTTATTTCTTCTCTCCGTAGTGTTCAAATAAATCAACTAGCCATTCCTTCTTCAGAGGCTTCGTCAGCAGGGTGATCTTACCTCGAGGCAAAAGCTTATTCACTACCGCTACCTCTTCGCTATCCATAGAGTCTACTAGCGCAGCCACTGGAACGTCATAGTGAGACTCTGCTAGAATAATCTTCTCGTAGAGTTCATCACCATCTATATCTGGAAGCTTGAGATCTAAAACTACCAGTGAAAAATCATATCCCGCAGTGTTAGAAAGCGCATCTTTCGCGCTTCTAGCTGCGATATACTTGAATTTACCTTCCACAAGAACGCTCACCATCTCATCTAACAGAGCCTTATCGTCATTGATTACTAATATTGGTTTCATACTATAACACTAGATGAAGTTACGACCCAATGTCACTTATAAAACCACGCCGGTTTTATAATCAATAATTACCTCAAAAAGATAATTTCAAAATGTGTCTAGACTATTTTCAGTTGCTAAACCATCCTAGATCTTCCCCTCAGAACAACATATAATGCTCACCGTAGGACAATCACTACCACTTTAAATTCAATCTTCTGCTATTTCAAAAGTCTCACCACCTCGATTACCAATAGAAATTATTTCATCAACAGTTTTGGATAGGCGTAAAAAACCAACCAAAACAACTCATACCATTACCTGATTCAACCTTAATCATAAGCATGATCTCGGAACGTTAGATGTTTATTTCTATCTATTAGGATACTCACCATATACTTAGAATTTAGTAGTACACACCACTGGCCGTCTTGATCACGCGCAACTGCACTGCCGGTAGGAAGCTGTACTTCTGGTGGGGCATTATCACGGCGCATCGTGTCTACTTCGTTCTCTTCAAACCACTGAACGACTGACCACGGCGGGCTTTCAACGCGTGTCTCACAGCCGTACTCGGACTCGAGCCTCGCCTGTAGAACCTCGAACTGAAGTGGACCAACCGCACCTAACATGGGCACTGCCTGAACACTGCCATGCACGTGATACGCCTGCGCCACGCCTTCTTTCATCAGCTGTTCCATACCTGCACGGTAGCGCTTCATATTCGCTGTGTCGTTATTTAAAATGTATGCAAAACACTCTGGTGTGAATCTTGGCATCTCCTTGTACGTTACTTTCGGATCACTTGTTAGAGTGTCACCAATAAGAAAATCATAGTTACCAATGAGCGCTAGAATATCACCAGCATATGCTTCATCAAGTGTCTCACGGTCTTTACCGAAGAGCTTCTGCGCATTCGCTAAGCGCACCTTCTTACCAGTACGCTGATCCACCACCTGCATATCCCGATTAAAGATACCAGATACGATTCTGACAAACACCGCACGGTCACGATGACGTGGGTTCATGTTGGCTTGAATTTTAAATACAAAGCCTGAAAAATTATCCGTAGTCGGTGCCACCATCTCACCATCATTCATTCTTCCAGACGGAGCCGGAGCAAGCTTCAAGAAGCTCTCTAGCATGTCCTGCACACCGAAGTTATTCATCGCACTGCCAAAATAAATAGGCATCTGCTCACCTGCGAGAACGCGCTCTATATCGAGTGGCTCAGTCAGCCCATCCAGCATTTCAATCTCTTGGCTCACTTGCTCATGTAGCTCATCACCGAGTGCTCCACGCACCTTCTCATCTTCGATGCCGCCTACGTCAAGTGGTGCTTTAAATGCACCATGAATCGTTCTCTCGAAGAGATGAACCTCACTCTTATCACGGTCATACACCCCACGGAAACGCGGACCTTCACCGAGCGGCCAGTTCACTGGTGCCGGCGCTAATTTCAAGACATTCTCCAGCTCATCTATCAGCTCAAGTGGCGGACGTGCTGGGCGGTCGAGCTTGTTAATGAAAACAAAAATAGGAACTCCACGACGACGACATACTTCAAACAACTTCAAGGTCTGCGCCTCGATACCTTTACCTGCATCGATCACCATCACCGCTGCATCCACTGCTGCAAGAACTCGGTAAGTATCCTCAGAGAAATCATGGTGACCTGGTGTGTCCAGCAGGTTCACACAGTAGTTATCATACTCGAACTGTAGCACCGTAGACGAGACAGAAATACCACGCTCTTTCTCCATATCCATCCAGTCACTAGATGTCGACTGCTGCTCTTTCTTCGAAGTCACACTACCCGCTAGTCCGATAGCTCCACCATAGAGAAGGAGCTTCTCAGTAAGCGTTGTCTTACCAGCATCTGGGTGTGAAATAATAGCAAAAGTACGGCGGCGAGAAATCTCACCAGCCACTGCTGCAGGAACTTGTTTTATAGAAGAAGTAGTCAAAGCACCTCACTGCTAGCGTGATCCAAGCTAATAATCAATCCCTTCCTCACCAGATTTTCAACAATTTCTGACCTATTTAAGATTCCGTATTGTCCACAAGCACACATCCGCTATGCTCCCTCACATGTCTAAACCTATCAGACCATGGTACTGGCCAGCGAAGGGTCAGCCAGAACGTGCCGAGCCATTTACCTGGATTATTGAAAATGAAATAGCTGCCTCATGGTGGCCAGATCCCTATGTGTTCGACCTCTACCGAGATCACGGAGTCAAAGCCGTGGTGAACTGCTGTGAGTTTGATAACCGTAAGGACGTGCCGGCAGAATTCGAATACTACCACATCAATGTCCCCGATTACGGCGTGCCTACTGAAAAACAGATTGATGAGTTTCTCAAGCTCATGGAAAAGCACAGAGCAGCTGGGGAGTCCGTCGTTATTCACTGCGTCGCTGGCTGCGGCAGAACCGGCCAGTTCATCGTCGCTTGGTGCGCCAAAGCTGGCCACATCCCCAAGGGAGCTAACCCAGTCGACTGGATCCGCGCTAAGCGACCATGCTGTCTAGAGTCTAAGGAACAGATCAACTGTGCCATCAGACTCTGCCAGAAATTTAAGCGTTAGGAATTTCATCCTCATTCCCAAAGTTCCATAACGCCAACAACCCACGCTTGATATCATGCGCTATCAAGATCAGCATTGGTAAGAGAATCAGAGTAATCATAGTCGCGAAAAGAATTCCAAACGCGAGCGATGCTGCCATTGGCTTCAGGAACTGCGCCTGTACTTCCTTCTCGAAAAGTAACGGCGCAAGGCCGAAGAATGTCGTCAGGGAAGTAAGCAGAATAGCCCTGAAGCGGTCCGCACCAGCTCGCCAACAAGCCTCTCTGATATCCATTCCTCCCTTGCGTAGATCACCCAAGTGACAGACGTAAACCAACGAGTCATTCACCACCACACCAGACAGCGCTAAGATACCGAAGACGGAAAGAATAGATACCGGGATCCCCATGATATAATGCCCCATCAGCGCACCAATAATACCAAATGGAATCACTGACATGATAATCAACGGTTTCAAATAGCTCTTCAGCGGGATAGAAATCAGAATATAAATCAGGATGATAGAGAATAGGAACCCTACCTTTAATGAAGCCATCGACTTAACTCGCTGCTCTACTTCACCACCTTGACTCAAAGTAATCGCCGGATACTTCGCCTTCATCTTCGGGAAAAATTCTTTCTTCAATCTACCCACCACATCGCCAGATGAGGTTTTAGCCTTATCCACAGAAGCTTCCACCGAGACCACTCGTTTATTATCGTAGCGCTCTATCGATGCCAATGACTCAGAATACTCCGTCTCCGCCACCACTGAGAATGGCACAGTCGCCCCCTCGACCGTGCGCACACGCATATCTCGCAATGTCTCAATACTGCCTCGCTGCTCTATAGGATAGCGCACCATCACCCGCACCTCATCACGCCCACGCTGTATACGCTGAGCCTCACTACCAAAGAATGCGTTTCTGACATTCGAAGCAAGATCGAGCTTAGTCAGCTGAGCCGCCTGCCCTGCTGGAGTAATAGAATAAAGAATCTCAGGTTGCCCAGAATCAAAAGTATCGTAGACATCAAACACCCCGTCATACTCGGCAAGCACAGTTTTCAGTTCATCGGCCGCCAATTTCAGTTCTTCTAAATTCTCACCCTCTAAGTTAATCGAGACATCACCACCTGGAGGACCTGCACGCGAACTCAAGCTCAGTGAGCGTGCACCTGCTATAGGCCCTATCGCCTTACGCCAGTCACTCACAATCTGCTTTGATTCCAGAAACTCTCGAGAAGCAGAGCTAGTTAGCTCCACAGCAACAGATGATTTATTGTTAGATGATGCCGAGATCTGGATATTCAGAAATGGATTATGCCCAAATTCTTCATTATACCTCTCACCTAGCTTACGGGCTTCTTCTGCAATACGCTCCGTATTCTCATGCAAATAATCTACTGACTGTCCCTGCTCTAGCTCTAACAGTGCAGTAGCATTATCCCGAAAGATACTTGGGAAAAATACAAATCTCAGCTGCCTCGCAGGGAAGAGAGTAACCACAATCGCAAAAATAGCAATGAACACACTAAAGACAGCATAACGCCATGAAACCATCGCCCTAATAAACGGGCTGTATATCTTATCAATCACTCGCTGAAGTAAACGAGCAATTCTCTTCTGAAAACGTACCCAGCCTTTAGTAAACCTATTCCCCGGCCTCTTATGTACATTCAGATGAGCCAAGTGAGCCGGCATGATAAGCTTAGACTCGATCAGCGAAAAGATAAGGCAGAATACAACCACAGTCGCTATCTGACCAAAGACATTTCCGAGACGGCCACTTACCTGAGTTAGCGGTAGAAATGCAGCCACAGTAGTAATCACACCGAAGGTAGCGGGCGTAACCACCTTACTCACTCCCCTCACTGTAGTGCTAAGCGTCCTCTCAGAGTCTTGTACCTCCTTGACCTTTTCTTTCTCAGAATAAACTGACTCGCCGATCACTATCGCATCATCCACTACGATACCAAGCACCACGAGGAAACCGAATGCCGAAATCACATTAAGAGATAAATCTATCCCCGGAAGCGGAAACAAGAATAAGGCACCGCAGAGTGACACAGGAATACCTAACGCTACCCAGAATGCTAAGCGGAAATTCAAAAAAAGCATCAAAATAATCAACACATAAAGAACCCCTTGACCTCCATTCACATAAAGTAATTTCAGACGATCTTTAATATCCTTAGAACCATCTAACCATGAAGCGATCTGAACCCCCTCTGGTAAGTCCGTATAGTCCTCTACCAATGCTCGGGCTTGCTTCACGGCGTTCACAATATCATCCGTCCCCTCAGTCACTATCTTCAGACTAACCGTCGGCTTATTACGGAATCTATTCAGCACCTCTTGATCTACAAATGCATCACGCACCTCAGCCACATCACGCACAAGGATGCGTGTGCCATCTGCATTCGTCCTCACAGGGATATCTAAAAAGTCTTCTCTAACATATGCCTGCTCTCTTGAGCGCAGAGAAATATCTCCTCGTTCAGAGCGTACCACACCACCACTCACATCAATCGAGTTGTTAGTGATAGCCCGAGCTACTTCCGCAAATGTTAGATTATAATACTGTAGCTTCTGCTCAGAGGGTTCGATAGAAATTTCATAATCTCGTGAGCCAAACGTGTTAACTAGTGATATAGCTGGCTCGCCTAGTAAGGCATCCCGCACTTTACGTGCTGCCTCCTTAAGGACGGCTTCATCAGCATCGCCATACAGCTCCACCCACATCACAGTGCTCTTACGCTTCTTCTCAGTCACCACGGGGTTTTCCGCAGACTCAGGGAAAGATGGGATAGCATCCACTTGGATCTTCACGTCATTTAGTAACTTCTCTATCGGGTAGTCCTCTCTCGCCTCGACCGTCACTGTAGCCACATTATCTGAACTCACCGAGCGAATGTGCTCAATGCCATTGACGGATTCTAAAGACTCCTCGATCTTGATAGCAACTCCGCGCTCCACATTCTCTGGCGTACCACCACGGATCGGCACACGTACCGTCACAGACTGTGAGTCAAAGGCAGGAAAACCCTCTTTTCTAACATTAAGTCCAGTCCAAGCACCTGCACCCAAGATGGTAAGCATCAAGATATTCGCCACCACTGAGTTGGCAGCAAACCAAGATATGATCGGATGTTTTTTTAACGGAGACATTAGTTGTTAGATTTAGCGCTCTTCTTTTCCTCAGTCATTTTCTCTGACTTCTCTTCAGAGGTCTTCACCTCTACCCCGTTTCGGAAATTACTCAGCGGTCGTGAAACCACACGCAGAGGATCACTAAGATCACCCTTATCAACCTCCACATAAAGAGAAACCCCATCAGTATGAATCCTTTCTGCATCAGCCCTCACTAGCTTCATCTTCTCGTCTACCAGCCACACGTACTTATCATTCACTAATGCAGACTCAGGTAACTTATAGCCGCTAATCTTCTTAGAACTAGGTAAGATGACATTCACAAACGTCCCTATCGATAGCACTCCTACTTCATTAGTATAAGGCTGCTCGATCGTCGCTATCCCGTAATTCACCTGATTCTGTGCATCTACGACAGGCTCCATTCGGTCCAGCTCTGCAGGCCACTCAAGCTCATCATTATTAGGGTCTTTCAAAATCAACTCCGACTTATCCCCACTAGAGAATGCGACTTGCTGCATCTGTGCAGGAGTCAGCGGAATCCTTACCTCTGCCTTATCAGTCGCGACCAGAATTCCTAAGCCATTTTGAGAAGTCACAAAGTTTCCAAGTGACGCACTCCGCGCAGTAACGATAGCTGCATAAGGTGCCCTTATCTTAGTACGCTCCAGATCAAGAAGTGCTCTCTTTATATCCACTTGAGCCACTTTGATATTCGCCTCAGCAGCTGCCATCTGCGGCTTTCTTAAAACAAAGTTAGACGCCGTAGCCAGCTTTCTACCTGATGCCAGCCAGTCACCTTTCGCTTGTGCAGCTCTCACCTTCTCTTCATCCAGAGCACTCTGCATCAGAATGAGATTCGCCTCAGCCCTAGCTACCGTCGTCTCAAAATTCGAGCTATCTATCGTTACTAAAATTTCTCCTTCAGCCACCATTTCACCGACTCTAAAGCTCGGTGATACAGACGTGATCTGACCACTCACCTCAGGGGTGAGACTCGTCTCAAAATAACTTCTCACCGTCCCAAAGCTCTCCACCTCTAATTGATATTCCCCCACTGAGCGCTCAACAACATCCACAAGAGGCACCACCTTTTCGATCTTCTTAGACTTTGCCTTCTCCTTGCTCTTAATCATTTGGTTGGCAATTCCATAAGTTCCTAAGCCAATGAGTACGATGATGATGATGCGGATGACGATATTCATGTTAATAGATAGTGATAAATAATTGTTAGAGCCCTTTTCCCAAGACTAACGCTAGGCTAACGCGATTATCGAACCTAGCTGCTTCGGTATTAATAAGTGCTTCTTCAGCAGAAAATGAGCGTCGCTTAGCATCTAGCAGAGTGAGCACCTCGGCGAGACCAGACTCATAGTTACGCTGAGTTTGTGCCTCAGCTTGCTTCGCCGCTTTCAGCGCTTTCTCGAAGGAGACTTGTTGGTTTTTTAAATAATATTCCGAGCCAAGAGCATTCTCCACTTCTTGGAAAGCAGTGAGCACCACCGAGCGATAATTAGACAATGCCTGCTTCGCCCGTGCATTCGCAGCACCCAGCTCAGCACTCCTCTCTCCACCATCGATCAACGGTGCAGAAAGACGCGCTAAAATTGACCAGACTGAGAAATTAGAATCAGCTAGATTCCTCAATGTGCTAGACTGCCTGCCAGCACTCGCTGTAAGGGAGAAATCTGGATAAAAATCTCGATGCGTCACCGTCACCCGCGAGTCCGCTGCTAAGATTCGCTGGTATGCTGCATAGATGTCCGGACGCTTCAGCATCACCTTAGATGGCACTCCTGCTGGCACACCACGCTCCAGCGATGGATAGGCTTTTGCAGAGAACCGAGCATCTGGGTATGAGCCTGTTAGAAGCTTTAACTGCCTCGCTGCTTGGTCGCGGTCATTCTTTCTCCCCTCTATCTCAGCTCGTGTGTTCTCCACATCGGTAAGCGCAAGACTGACTTCACTGAGATCTCCTGTGCCAGCCTCAAATCTACGATTCACCAGGGCTTCAGTTTCCTCAAAACTCACCAGTCGACGCTCAGATAAGCCTAATAATTTCTCCCTAGCTACCAGTGAGAAATACGCCTGCATCGTCTGTGCTGCGACCGACTCCTTAGCTGCCGCAAAATCTCCAGCAAGCGCAGCTCTATCTCGCTGAGTAGCCACCACTCCAGCTCGGATGCGACCCCATACATCGAGTTCCCATGCTGCATCCAGAGATGCAGATCCCGCCTTAGCATTATCTCCGCCAGTTCTCGCTCTACTCGCTGAAACATTACCAGTAATAGTAGGTCGCTCCGCAGCATACGCCACGCCTGTATTAAAGTCCGCTTCCTCAAGCCGAGCTAAACTAGCACGTAAATCTGGATTATTCCTCAGAGCAAGATTTACATACCTCTTAAGCTGAGCATCTGAGAATAGCGAAAGTAGCCCCTTGGTCACCTCAGGTGTCGGAGCTTGCGTCTGGTCAAATTTTATAGGAATCACCACTTCACCAGCTGCCTGTGGCGCTTTTGCCATTGGTTCATTAGGTATCTTGGCACAAGACGCAAGTATCCCTGTTATGCCTAGTAGAGAACTAAATGTTAGATAGGAACGTTTCATCATCAGGCACTTATAACGCATGACTTAGGGAATTGGCTAGGTAAGGCATCTAGTGAGGTAAAGATCACCTTCACCTGCGCATCAATTACCAGCTGGATCACTTCTTCGGAGAAACCATCCGACGACGAACCCATAATTCTCTCATTGAGTCCAGCAGGGCATTTTGAAATCATCGTAGCCAGTGATATAAAAATAACCACCGCCCAGCTTATCAGTTGCTCACATTTTGTATCCAAATACTCCGACACCGCTAAGGACAAGTCTTTGAGCTCAAATTTCTCCACCTCATTCAGAATCATCTCCACTGGTGAGCCCGCAACATGCATTGTCTTACTCATGATCCGATTAAAATTTCCAGCCTTACCACTATCAAGCGATCTCCGAAGAACAGCTCTCGCCAGTGCGTCTATCTTATCCTCCGCAGTAGGATCTATTAGCTGAGTAAGCCGCCCTTTACTCGGATAAACCTCATCAGCCTCCTTGTAAGAGCGCCTCAAGGCAGCCACAAACAACTGATCTTTAGAGCCGTAATGGTAATTAACCGCTGCTATATTCGCTCCAGCACGCTTCACAATATCCGCAATCTTCCCATCCCTATACCCATGCTCAGCAAACACCTCAATGGCACACTCTAACAGTATATCTTTCGCGTCTTGCTTCATCTTTCGTATAAATACGACAAAAAAACTAAAATTCAAATCAATTTTTCAAATATAAATTTGAAACTATAAAAACAGAGGTTTATTGCGATAGGCTTTTTGAATGATAAAGTCTTCTACATTATGATCCAGCATCACTTGCTCATTCTTCTCTGACTTATACGCGCTATCAGCTAAGGTAGTATTGTCTTTTTCATCTAACAATTCCTCGAAAACTTGGCTGTCATGTTTACTTGCTGGGGTCGTGGCGTAGCTGTCGATGAGCTTACTTTTTAAATCTGCCTTGGCATGGTTTTAAGCTTTAGTACACCAACAGTGCGCTGAGTCATCTTTTGCTGCTCAATGGCGGAGAATACATTTCCACCTTTTTCATGCTCTCGGAAGTTCATAAGGACAACTTAATCTGTTAGATCAGAATTGAAAACCTAAAAACTCAATTCGTGACGGTTGCCAGAGGTTCCCTTATAATAAAAAATTAAGATGTTTTTTAAATGTGTGGTTTCCGTCACTACTGACACAATCTCAAAAAAACTGTCATTTTTTACATTTTACAGAAACATTTTGGGATTTGTGACGTTCAATGGGTGTGGAAGATCAACGAAGACCTTCGAATCAACGGAGCATTTCCTCGAATAAAAAATTTCAGTCTGCGTTTTGGGTTTCTCGCAGCTGTGTAATACGGACTAGCATGCTTTTAGGGTTTTTAGCATGCTAGTCCAATTTTTTAAGACTACTCTCTTATCAGTAATCTGTCCCACACGCCTAACCACATCTCTGGCTACTCTACCCTCTTTTACTGGCTGCTTCCAAGACTCTGATATGTAGCCTCCTCAGTGATTATAATAAACTTCACAGACCAGTTCAAAATAAATAGTGAAAGAAGCATTCAACACACTCTGTACTAAAAAGAGTTAAATGGATCGATGAGATACATTCGGGTCAGACTATTCTTAGTAGCTTGTTTTTCGACTAGTTTAGCTAAAGATAAGCACCCGCCAAACCTAATTATTATTCTTGACGATGACCAAGAGTCATGATTATTATGATTTCTTTTGTGAAATGTATATCCAGACACCAATGATAGATCAAATGGCGACTAAAGCTGCATCCCTAATTAACTTTAATGTAGCAGGATTTATTAAAACTTCAAAAACGATAACCTCTCTTGAAGAGAAACAAAAAATTACTAAATAATAAACACGATGAAATTTATCAAACAACTAACCACTCTTTTAGTCATATCCCTTATGCATATGGCCATGGCGGCAGAACTAAATAATGCAAAGCCGAATATCATCTTAGTAATGACCGATGATCAAGGCTATGCTCCAGTAGGCGCTCACGGCCACCCATGGCTACGGACTCCTCATATGGATAAATTACATGCTAAGTCATTACGTTTTGATCGCTTCTTAGTCGGCTCTACCTGCGCTCCTAGCCGAGCAGGATTAATGACTGGTAATAACTCCATGCGCAACGGAGTAACGCATACTATTTATGAACGAGAGCGCCTCAGCCTGAAAGCAGTCACCCTCGCGGATGTCTTGAAAACAGCAGGATACACCTCTGGTGTCTTTGGTAAATGGCACCTCGGTGATGAAGAGCCTTACCAACCTCTAAATAGAGGATTTGATGAAGCCTTCATCCATGGGGCTGGAGGTATTGGTCAATCATACCCAGGTTCTTGTGCTGATGTTCCCCGTAATGGATACTTTGATCCCGTATTTCGCCATAATGGGAAATTTCTAAAAACTAAAGGCTTCTGTACAGACGTATTATTTAAAGCGACACTAGGCTGGATCAAGGAAGTAAAAGATAAGGATCAGCCGTTTTTTGCTTACTTATCAACCAATGCGCCTCACGCCCCATTTGTGTCACCACCGAGCTACCAGAAATACTATGAAGACTTAGGCTTTAATAGTAAAGCTGCTGGGTTCTATGGCATGATCGAGCACATTGACATGAACTTAGGAGTTATGATCCAGAAGCTAGAAGAATGGCAGCTCATGAAAAACACCGTTGTCATCTTCACCTCAGATAATGGCATGACAGTAACAGGCTGCGGAATGGAAAGAAAGGACAGCAAATATCACGGGAGACCTAAGAGAGCTATCGGGAAAGACACCGCGGGCAAGCCTATGTTACCTTATAATGCGGACATGAAGGGCCTGAAAGGAAGTGTTGATGAAGGAGGCGTGCGCGTCCCTTTCTTCGTCCGGTGGGATGGAGTTATTAAGCCAGGGCAGACAGATACGGTCGCGAACTACATTGACTTACTACCTACCTTTGCAGGGTTGGCCGGAGCTGAGCTACCTAAGGATCAAAAGGTCGAAGGTCGCAGCTTAGTCCCCCTCATGCTAGATAATGATGCAGAGTGGCCAGACCGCTACATTTTCGAGCATGTCATGCGTTGGAATCGAGGAGTGAAACCTGATACCCAAAAATGGAAAAACTATTCCGTGCGTAGCCAACGCTTCCGTCTAGTTGGGGATAAATTGTTCGATATGGAGAAAGATCCTGGACAATTTAAAGATATCAGCCAGCAATTCCCAGAAGAGGTAAAGTCAATGAAGGCGGCTTATGCACAATTCTGGGATGAGGTGCGCCCCATGATGATTAATGACGGTGTTCCTCTCGTTGATTATAAGCCCTACCATAAATTCTATAATGAGCAAAAAGCAGCAACCGGTATTCCTAACTGGGTAGAGCCAGCACTTTAAAGCCATCAACACTCTAACAGCATTGCAAAATAATAAAAAATAACGCTAGACAGGAATCAACAAACAAACTTCCTGAAAGGTCTCCACCTGCTATTTGAAGTTAAATTTAATGATTAAGGCTACTTCTGGAAACTAGCGATGTTGTAAAACAAGTAGAGCAAGACGCATATTTAGAAGGGATAAGTATCCCTTTTAAATATGGAACGAAGCTATACGTAGGTTTATTATTTTACCAAAAGGCTAGTATTTTGAATATACAAGCTTTCAAAGCTAATAACAGAATCAGCAATATAGGGAGTTTTCAGAAGTTCCCTTAAGTTTTCTTGGCTCAAATGCCTAAAAATATTTGAGCCAAAAATTCTAAAGATTAGCTAGCTTTACCGTTCACGGCAGGCCGAATGCGGAGCTAACTAGCCCTCGCAACACGACCCCTTACTGGGAGGGAAGAATCGAGGTATTAGAATCTCCAGGTAAAGCCTAAACTAACTACAGGATAGAATGGGTAGTCTTCCACCTCCTCTCTTATGGAGTCAATTTCAGCATCAATTTCACTCTGTAAGTTAAGGGATGGGTTCTGAGCTGTGAAGTCAGCAAAGGCTCCTACAGCTCTTAAGTCTACATCAGCAGTTCCGGTAAATAGCACTCCTGCATCAAAGGAGATAATAAACTGATCATCTTTACCAAAGTCCCAATCCCAACCTAAGCCCGCGTAAGGTGCAAATGATGAAAATCCTACATTTCCTTCAAGTCGATCATTAGCACCTAATGTGAATGACGCTCCACCTAATTCAATACTCTGACCAGGAGATGAAGCGTTAAGCTCCACATTATTGTCTACTCCATATGCGCCCACTGATATTCTAAAACCATTCATCACTGGTACTTTATATAACGGATTGATATTAGCACTAACTCCAGCTGAAAATAAACTTAAGTCACCTTCGTAGTCTACGTTATCAATTGTTTGATCAGTACTGTAGGAGAATCCTCCAATCTGACCTTTAAGGTATAACCATTCATTTACCTCATAAGAAACATGGCCTCCTATCCCAGCTGTTCCAGCAAATGCTCCGACACCAAATTTGTCGCGTTTGAACCATCCACCGTATGAGCTATCTTCAATGAGTTCTAGAGCATCGTTCGCATCTAATTCTTCTATAGTTTCTAATGGCGTATCTATATCATCTTGTGCGTACACCATCCCTGTGAGAGCACCACTTGTGATTAGAGTGACTACTAGGGAAGCCACTATATTTATTTTTTGCATGTGTCTTGTAGCTTACATAAAAGTTTAGGGATGACAATTATTAATCATATTATGGTTTTCTACGCTGGCTTCGCTGATCTTTTTTAGCTGATCTGTACGGTTTTTTCTCGAACAGCTTCGTCTGTTCTGCAGTGGTATCTACAGACACACGCATGAGACCGATGGTTTTTCCGGCGTTGGTGTTAGGATTGGCATCATAGAAAATGTAGAGGTTGTGGCTGCTCGTATCACTTTGTGGTAACTTGATCGCAGTATTGATGATGAGTTTATTTTCATGGCCATAATGCGCGGAGATACGGTGAAGTAACTGTCCAGAGATCTTCGAGTAAAGCTGGGAAGTACCTGGCAGGATAATTTTTTCAGCTTGGTGGAATTGTGTTTTAATCGGTCGTCGGCTGAGGTTAATGAAGGCAAGGTCTTTCCGAATGATGTTGGGAGCAGAAAGAACGAGTTTATGCATTTTCGGATCTGACTGCCAGCGCTTGGGTGCGGTGCTAGAGGGCTGAAGAAGAATGAGATTCACAGAGCCTGGCTTGAGTGGGCTAAGAATTATATATGGATCACTCTCATCCGTAAGACTTTGCTTTAGCCTGAAAGTCTTTGATGCAGGAGCGGAGATGAATGAGGGCGGGTTATTAAAGCTTACATTGATTGGCAGGAGATTGCCACTTTTGTTAGTTGCCAAGTTAAAGAGTATTTTCGGAGGTATTTCATAAGGCCTTGGTAGTAGTAATGTGGATGCGGCATGAGCTTGGTCTTTATCCTCTGCAGTATATCTTCTTAGCGGCTTAGGCCCTATCGCGAGAACCGCCAGCCTAGCTTGGGAATGCGGGGTGGCAGACTTATATTTCTGAGTCTCTTGTATTTGAGCACAGGACAGTGAAATGCACCATAATGATACGCTCAGTATTACACAGAAGAAGAATGTGGTATTAGATTTCATTTTTACTAAGCCAACGGAAAGAGATGATCTTGTATCTTCTTCCTAGTTTTTCGTTTAGATCTGTTAGATTACCTTGGCTAATATTTCCAGTAAGAGGATCTATCTTTAAGGCCGCATCAGTGGCGATGTTTTTATTAGGATGATCACTACTGTCTCCTATGTCTTGATGCTGGATGTAGTGCGGAGTTCTCTCTACGATGGCTTCTATGTATGCGGTGACTATGAGCTTACCTTTTCCCTTTGATTCTCCATAAGCGCGGATGGTGAATGTATCTCCTCTCACTGTCAGAGCTGGCGCGATAGGTTCTAGGATATCTGACTGCATGAGAAAGCTAGGTAGCCCCCATGTCTTGATGGGAGCTTGGCTAGTCATAATCTTTCCTTCAGCGCTATAGCGATAGCTGTCTTGGAATATCTCTTGATTGTTGTCTAGTGAATCAGGATCGGTTCCTGCATTAATGGTAGTGGTGGCGTATTTTGGGACGTCATAGAAGCCTCGGTTTAACTCAGCTTTATAGATCGCCGCATCGAGTGCGCCCATGTGGGATGTCTCATCAGCCGCATCGGTAAGCCTGCGGTTGATGAAGTCTGCGAGCGAAATAAACGGCCCGCGATGCTTCACCTCATCCACTATCGCGGTGGCGAGGCGTAAAATTTCATCTTCTTTTAAAGTCCGCATTCCAGACCAGGCATCGGACTGCTCTGGATCTAACTTATGAGATTGAGCCACTCCAGCGCGCCATTTTGTTCTAGAAAAATCTACTTGGGGTTCAGCCGCTACTTTGCCATCTGCGAGATCCCTGTCGATCTGTAGAGTACCAGATAAGAACGCAGTCCAGGCAGGGATGGAGGTAGAGTTCACATTGAAAGCACTAGACTTTCTGTAGTAATAAGCATTGAGCCAGAATCCATTACTGGCAGAATTTACATCAGTGGTTAGCAGCGTGCTAAGAGCTTCTTCTGAGAGGTCAGTGTGAGGTTGGATTTCGCTACGTTGACTGCTCGGGATGATGGAGCTAAAATGCAGGGTGGATTCATTGAGAGGTAGTGATGAAAGGAAATAGTTATCCCATAGAGCATGGTTCACTTCATAGGCAATGTCATAGGGGAGGGTATCATTTTTCGAAGTGAGCAGGCTATCATTCACCCTCTTGCTTACTGAATCACTGCCTATTTGCAAGAGGTCATCAGATGCATGGATACCATTCGCAGCGCCATAACCAAGATCAGTTTTATAGCCTCCAATGTGATGATCCCAGTGGTTTATGGAAGCCACTTCAATAGAGCTGATCACTTCTGGGTGTGCTGTAGATGCAGCTGGCGCGTGGGGGTCTCGGAGTGAGTGTCCAACGATGTAACTGGGATGCCAAGAATAGGGACTGAGCATCGCATGCCGTAGAGCAGCCAGAGAATGAATCCCATAATCTGGATGCGGTAAATCAAAGAGGGCGACATTCGGCGAAGAGGCATGCTCATTCGATAAGCCGAATGGATTTTTCACAAATGCTGTGCCTGAATCATTAAGCAAAGGGCTATCATTAGCGTCTTGCGGTGAGTACGGTATAAACTGCAGTATCCACGGTCCAGTGCTGAAGAGATACCATTTCTTAGCACACTGAGCAATGGGTGATCTAGTAGTGAGCTGAGCTCTTACATTCCAATTAGCGATGGTCGCTGGGTGGTAGACCATGTGATCACTCGTCCAGCGTGTCTTAGAGGATGTGCCATAGCGAAGTGGTGCTCGGTTGCCTTCCCCATCTGATTCGTCAAGCCAGATGAGCTTAGCTCCCACTTGATGAGTAGCGGGCGCATCTTTACGAGGGGCATCTTGAAAATTTTGCAGCGAGCCAAATGAGCTGATTGTATTCGCACTCCCCCAAGAACTACCCGAATAAGCGAAGTAATAGGATGGGGCTACGCCACCTGTGCCGTTGTTGATCAGCTGAAGCGTGGGATGATCTGCCGATTCCAGCAAGGAATCGTAGGCAGGAATAGTGCCATTTGATGCTTTTAAAATAAAGGGGAAATTCTCTGTGATGGATCCGCTTTCTGGTCGATAGTCGTGGATCTGGTTGAGCTGTAATTCACTCTTGGCTTCCATACTAAGCGCTCGCCATGATGAAGATGCTTGGATTTCGAAACGAGGACTTACTACATCGAAATAAAAGTGATCACCGCCTTGAGCTGAGTCAGAGCTGAGTGTATTGTTAGAAAGTTCATCTTGATCATAGCGAGCTAACTGGACTCCACCTGCGGCGAGTTCTGAGGATCGTGAATTTCCACTAGGAGAAAAAACATGGCACTCCCCTGCTCCCATGATCGTTTCATTAAGAACAAATGTTAGATAACGTTGCTGAGGAAAAATATCATCATTAGAAAGTCTAGCTTTGTATTGATCCTCTAAAGGTGAAGCGCTTTTCTTAACCCAGCTATGGATAGAGTCTGTGACGTCAGCGATCAACATCTTAAGACGCTGTACTTCTTCCTCTTCCACATAAAAATGAAATCCACCTGAGGCATCATAGAATGGATTTGGGAGCATCACGAGCATCTCACTGGTCTGGATTTCCTTACTGTATGGATTCCACAGACAGACTCTGGGAATAATGTGCGTACGAATATTTCCCTCATCAATAGAGAAGTAATAATGCCAGCGTACATCAGTCATGACCGGGTGTATTTTCGGCATCTCGGCTGCCCAATGTGCTGCATCATAGGTGACTCCATCGCTCTGCTGATGTGGCCATTGAGCGCTTGATCTCAGCCTAGATGCATGGCTTGCCAGCTCTGTATTTATAGCGTTCCCTGTTCGGTATTTCTGCAGCCCCCAGTTGCGAAGGGATGAAAAATTCGGCGCAAGCACATCATGGTAAATGCTGTTTATTATAGGATATTCAGAAAAGAAATCGCTAGCATTGATCCGGCTGTTAGGTGGTGTGAAGTGAATGACCCTCTCCTGATAATCTGAGAATAACAAAGGCGTGAGATCTCGCTGGTAGCCGCCTATAACAGCATTGGTATACATTCCAGGAGCGTGATGTGTTAGGTCGTGAGTGTAGAGCTTTAATCGCTCTTTAGTCTCAGTTTTAGATGCTTGAGATAAATGCGCAGATGACATCGTTATTATTTTATCTTTGTGCTCTAGGCTCTGCTGATAGAAGTCCTTGAATGGATAGCTCCCATCATGCTGAATGTAGCTGAGGTCATTACCTGGAGTTGAAGCGACGGCATGCTCAGAGGAATTCACTTCATAAGGAATAATAGTTGCTTTCTGATTATTATCACTAGTCCACCACGCGACTGCAGCATTATTCGTGATAGATATCTTCTCCACATACACGGCTTTAGCCTGGTAGCTACTCTCATCGCTCATCTTACCTAGTGCCCCTTTACCTAACAGCTCGACTATTGAAGAGTCTGTTAGACTAAAGCTCAGTGTAGGGTCTGCTATTTCTGATGTAGAACTAACTAGCCAACCTTTTAATAAACTCTCCTTCCATTTACCTTTAGTAAGCTCTGGAACACTCTGCCTGAGGTCTGTGTAGGATCCTACTACGGGATAGATTTCATTACCAGATGGTGTTTGTTTACCTATAAGTGGCCATTTGATGTCATTAGCATTGTCGCTATAGGTAGTCTTCCAAGCCCCTACCCAGTTAGGGTGAACTAAGGTTTTATCATTGGATAATATTTCTGCACGAGCTGTGACGACCTGATCTGAACCAGTCATTTCTTGAAGCTGACCGATCGCCATGAGTAAAGCCAGTCTTGCATTACTCTCGGCTTCTTCCTGTAGCGTCTGATAGCCCACTTGTTTTATTTCGACCTGCGAAAACTGCATCATCCCCACAGTAAGAACTAACAGAAAGCTCATTATCAGTAGTGCCGACACTAACGCAAAACCCTTATGCTTACCTTTACGATGAGAAAATAGCATCGTGAGATGAGATGCGCGGTGTCTTAAATGTAGGAGAGGTAATTTCATATTTGGCTCTTCAGCTTGGGTTGCCCTCATTATAATAAATATTTAAAACCTGTAATCTCACATTAATTAACACAGCTAGTAGATAAGAGATAACGATAATGCAGTATCTAACAAACTGTATCAAGCTAAAAATAATGTAGTTATATCAATACGACATCACATAACCCACCTTAACTACTCAGCTCTGCTATTGACGTCATTCACACGCATGATTTAATGGTATATCCTAATCATGGCTCAATACATCTTATCCTTAGACCAAGGAACCTCTAGTTCTCGCTCCGTATTATTTAACCATACAGGTGAGATAGTAGATGTCAGTCAGAGAGCATTCGAGCAGATCTATCCTGCTCCAAGTCTTGTGGAGCATAGTCCCACTGATATATGGCAGGCTCAACTCTTCACCATTCAGAATGTGATGGAGAAAGCATCCATCACACAAGACGACATTGCCGCGATAGGTATTACCAACCAGCGTGAAACTGTGGTCGTCTGGAATAGAAAAACCGGTGAGCCGATCCACAATGCGATCGTCTGGCAAGATCGACGCACTTCAGACATCTGCCAACAGCTAAAGGATGCTGGTGTAGACTCTACCATCAAATCTATAACAGGACTGACGGTAGACCCTTATTTTACAGCTACTAAAGTGCGCTGGATACTAGATCACGTAGAGGATGCTAGAGAAATGGCTAATCGTGGAGAGCTCTGTCTAGGTACAATAGACAGCTGGCTTATCTGGAATCTAACAGAAGGAAAAACGCATGTCACGGATGCGAGTAATGCGAGCAGAACTCTACTTTATAATATTCACACAGGAGGCTGGGATCAGGACCTCTTAGATATGTTTAAAATCCCAGCATCCATGCTGCCCGAGATTGTAGATAGTAGTGGTATTGCTGGTCATTGGGGAAATGTTCCCATCTCTGGAATAGCCGGTGATCAACAAGCTGCATTGTTTGGCCAAGGATGCTTTGAACCTGGGCAGATCAAAAATACCTATGGGACGGGCTGCTTTATGCTCATGAATACTGGCGAGCGAATCGTCCAATCTAACAACGGGTTGCTAAGCACAGTAGCATGGCAAATCAACGGGGTAAGAAAGTTTGCTCTCGAAGGCTCAGTATTCATGGGTGGGGCGGTTTATAACTGGCTCCGAGATGGCTTGCAAATTGTAAAGAGTGTCTATGAATTTGATGATTTAGCAAAGTCCGTAAAGGATAATGGAGGTGTCGTTCTCGTCCCTGCCTTCACTGGTCTTGGCGCACCACATTGGGATCCTTATGCGCGCGGCAGTATGCAGGGCATGACGCGTGGCACCACACGTGCACATATCTGCAGGGCTGCTCTAGAGGCCGTGAGCTTCCAGTCTGCTGAGCTATTAGAAAGTATGCTCAAAGACACATTGATTGAAGTCTCAGAGCTCAGAGTCGATGGTGGTGCTTCTATCAGTAAGTTACTCATGAGGATCCAGGCTGACCAGATGCAATGCAGTATCGTGCGACCTAAGAACGTGGAGACTACTGCTTTTGGTGCAGCCGCTTTAGCCGGATTAGGAATTGGTTTCTGGGAGTCTGAAGAGCAAATAGCCAGCCTTTGGCAAGAGGATATTCGCTTCACTCCTAATCTATGGAACAATGACTTAGCTCAGCAGCGGAAGCAATGGGACAAGGCAGTAGAACGTACCAAATACTGGAATAAAGATGCGTGATATTTCTCAAGAAAAACAGCTTCTCAGGAAGCAAATAAAAGTAGCCATTTCGCAGATCAGTGATGTGGAGAAACGCCATGAGTCAACGATGCTTACCAATAAGATCGCTCAGTTTATAAACTCTCACCCAGAGATAAGAACCGTGGCCAGCTATGCGGCTAACGCTAAGGAACTGAACCTAGACTCTCTACCTGCGATGTGTCCGAAGGTCAGGTTTTGCTACCCAAAATGCGGTAATCGAGGTCTCATGGAATTTCATCTAGTCAAAGATGTGATAGAACTTAAATCCATGACCATGGGCATTCGCGAGCCTAATGCTGAGATCCACCCACAGGTTAGGGCTGCGGATATAGACCTCTATTTATGCCCAGCTTACGCATTCTCAGAAAATGGTGAGAGACTGGGTAAAGGCGGCGGCTACTATGACCGTTACCTTTCCCATAAACGGGAAGATGCTTTATTAGTGGGCATCGCATTCAGCTGTCAAAAACTAACGAACAGTGAGATCCCGACTGAGGCACATGACCTGCGGGTCGACTGGCTTTTATAATACCATTTCTTAAAACAAAAAGGGCTTTTTGATAATATGTGTTAAGCTCAATTCATGGCAAGAAAACGTGGAAAAATAGACAACCGTAACGAAGTTGATAAAGTGATGCTTCTCTACAAAACTGTACAAGAAGCTATGATTGAAAAACTAAAGCAAGGTGCGTATAGAACAGCGAAACAATTTCAAGTCTAGCTTCGTGAAGAACACCAAATTAAGCTCAGCGTGAAAGGCGTATATTATCATCTGGGAAAGCTCGGAGGGCGCTTAAAAGTGCCCAGACCCAGCCACCTAAAAAAAGATGAAGCTAAAGTCGAAGTATTCCGAACAACACT
>CALJOJ010000029.1 GCA_937981665.1 uncultured Rubritalea sp. | reverse complement strand
GGAGGTCGTCTTCGCCGATGACACGGTCTGATGAACGGAGGTTGTCATCTCGGTTATAGTTGATCTCGCGGTTGAGTCCATTTCCGAAGGCTTGGTCTGTGAGGCGGTAGCCTGCGTCGTAGGTGTTGGTGGTGACTGGGTTTCTCTCGTCATAGAACCATTGGCGGTCTTCGATTTTACTACGGAAAGATCCTTTTTTATTCTTTTTATTACAAAAAATCAGTTCCCTACGGCGAATGACTATAGCTGTGCTTAAAAATGTGTATTGTGTAGCAGAAAAAGAATGAAAGATGCCAGTAGCTCATTCACGTATTATTGAGCGTGTTCATCCTGCTTGAAATGCCAATCTCAGAGCATTCGCTGTAATACTTGCATAACGAGGATTTACGACTATCCTAAATATTACGTAACCGCTATGAAACAAGCATCTATATTATCCATCTCTTTTCTAAGAATCAGCATCGGCTTTTTCTTAGGTTTGTTCGTATTCTCTGGCACTCTTAGCGCCCAGGAGGGTACTGTATTAATGTGGTTTGAGCCCATTATGGCCGAACTCGACATCAATGTCTATGAGCTGATCAAGAATAAGGGGGGTCCTATCGTCTACCCCTTAGGTGTCATTTCTATCATTACTGTAGTTCTCATTATCTTTTACTTCATCACTATCCGAAGCAACCGGGTGGTGAGTGACAGATTCATGCGTAATGCTGAGATCCTCATCCGTAAGGAAGACTACCTCGGGCTAATCAACGAGTGTAATCGTACCAACGAAAGTATTGCTCGTATTGCTGAGAACTCTGTAGAGTTTATAACGGGTAACGTCGATGTTGAGTTTAATGAAGTGCGAGAGGTAGCTATAGCGGAAGGATCTAGGCAGTCTAGTATGTTGAATAACCGCATCAGTTATCTATCAGATATTGGCTCTATTTCGACGATGCTCGGGCTACTGGGAACCGTGATAGGTATGATAGAGACTTTCATCCGTATTTCTCAAGGAGAAGTAGATGGCGTGCAGCAGATGAAAGTAGCTGAGGGTGTTTACCCAGCGCTGATCACTACTGGTCTTGGACTTAGCATCGGTATTATCGCCTTACTCTTCTACTCTATTTTCCGTGGGAAAGTACAGAAGTACGTCTCTGATCTGGAGTCTGCATCTACCCATCTGATGGCACTACTCGCAGCCCAGCATGGTAAGAAAAGCAAGATGGTTCAGAATATGCCTCATCAATAGTGAGTAGGTCATGATAAATATTTTTAATCGATGAAATTTAAAACACAGAAAGCCCCACCAGTAGGCTTCCAGCTAGCGCCGATGATTGATATCATTTTCTTGCTGCTTGCGTTTTTCATTGTGACCTACCAGCTCACGGATAATGAGAAGGTGATGGAAATATCCTTACCTGCAGCCACTGAAGGAAAAGCGAAACAACGCGAGAATCTAGAGAAAATCATCAACATCCATGCCGATGGCCGAATAGTGATAGACCAACAAGTGATCTCACTAGATCAGCTGCAGCAGAAGATGGGGCTTCTCGTAAGGGTCAATAAAAACCAACCTATTCGTATCCGTGGTGATGAGGAAACTGCTTACAAGCACATCGTGAATGTTATCAACCGCTGTAGTAAAGCGGGTATCTGGAATATTTCATTCGCTACTGGCACACCAAGACCAGTAACCACTCCAGATCCATAAATCTAATTTTCCACCCTCCTAATCTTATCTGAAACTGAAGCCATGACTCACTCAAGAAAGCACAGAATCACTTCCTCTATAAAGGTTCCTATCACTGCAATCACCACCATCCTCATGGCTGCTAGTGCTTATGACCTAGCTGCGCAAGCACCGGCAGAACAAAAACCAGCTGCTGAGCTCATGACTGATCCAGCTAATGATTATTTCTCTCGTATTAATCAACTTTACACGTCAGCCGCAGCATCTAAAGATTACGGACTAAAAGACAGGCTCTACAATCAGCTCATTCCGATGCTGCGTAATTATCTCAATGACTTTCCTAGACACAAGAATGCTGAGGCATCATGGTACTACTTAGCTGAGTCATACTACTTTACTGGTAAAGTAAGAGAAGCAGTCTTAACCTATAAGAAGGTAACAGACAAATATAAGTCTGGCCCCTATGTCGCAGCATCGTCTTACCGCTTAGCTCGAGATTATTTCGCAAAGTCAGATTTTATGGAGGCTGCTGAGTACTATGGTAAAACAGCCAAGTTAAGCAAAGATCCTAAGGATCAAGTACGCGTAAAGTACTTCCAAGCTCAGGCTTACATGCAAGCAAACCGCTCAGATCTCGCTACTGCAGTCTACAAGGAAGTAGCAAGAACTCCGGGAGATAACCCATACCGAGAAGGGGCAGCTCTTGCTTACGGTAGACTAGGACTCAAGAAAGGCGACTATGCCGATGCATTACTAGAACTAGAAAAGCTCATCACTCCGAACCAATCGATGGATGTAAAAGCCGAGGCCACTTACTACGCTGGCACGGCTGCGCTTCAGCTCAAGAAGATCGATCTCGCTGAGAAGTATTACAACATGTCTATGGAAACAAAGACGTCTCTCTGGAAAGGACAGTCTCAGACCGGTCTCATGCTGATCTACTATGATCGTAATGACTATCAAGGTGTACTAGAACTCAAGCAAAAAGGTGTCTATGAAATGGCGAAGTTATTTAAAGCCAAACAAGCATACTTGCTAGGTATGTCTTGCTATAAACTTCAGAAGCACACGAGTGCTATTGACCACTTCATTGACGTTGAAATCTTCGATTCAGGATCAGATAATGCATTCTATGCTGGGTACTATAAATTACAGTGTTTCTATATTTTGAAAAATGGAACCTTAGATGATAAGGTGGATAGATATATAGAAAACTATGCGGTAAACCACGGTAAACATAAATTCATCCACCTGGCTTTCGTCATGAAAGCTGAGACATTATTCGCTAATGGAGAGTATGCAGATGCTGGTATCATCTATGATAAAATTAACGAAAAAATCCTAGCTGGTCAGAACCTAACGAGCTTGCTTTATAAGAAAGCAATCTGCTTCTATGAAACGAAAAACTACGTCGGAGCATCTGATACCGCGACCGCGTTCATCGAGGCACACCCAGAACATTCTAACGTGATGGAAATGCTCCTCTACAGAGCATCCGCATACGCAAAGCAAGGTAACAATAAAAAGGCAATTCGTGACTATGATCACGTGATTGCAAACTCTAAAGATTCTAGGCAGCAAGTTACTGCACTTAAGTATAGCGGACGTATTCAGTTCCTCGATAGCAGGTTTGATGACACCATCCTAAGGCTTAAGAAACTCGTAGAAGAACATAAAAACCAGGACCCTAAAGTCTTAGGGAATGCGAACTACTACATCGGCAGATCATTGTTCGAACAAAAGAATTATAATGAGAGTATGCCATACCTCAGTGATAGCATAAAACATGACCCTCTGACCTTCCTTAAGCAGGTCGCCATGATGAGCGTCATCGGAAATTTCTCCATGAAGAAGATCGAGGAAACGGAGGCCGCTATCCAGCTGGCAGAAAAAGCACGGATTAGAACCAAGATCCCACTTCCAGTCTACCGCTGGCTTGGTTCACATTACTACAATGAAGCGGCCTTCTTGAAAGCCGCTCAATACCTAGCAAAAGGCATTGAGAAAAGTGAGCCAGCTGAGACTCCGATCAATGTCTGGAGATTCCTCACTAAGGCACAAATGAAGGCTAAGCTCTATCAGGAGGCATTCTTATCAGTGGACACGCTACTGACCCTAGAGGAAGACAAAAGCTTCAAGGTAACGGCTATGCTAGATAAGGCTAAGATCCAGATGGGACTTGGTAAAGACGGTGATGCTAAGCGCACCGCTGAGAAAGCCCTAGAAATGAATCCAGTAGGGAGAATGAAAGCTGAGCTCCTCCTCGTCATCGGTGACTTCCACTTCAACATCGGCCAGCCAGAAGAAGCCGCTAAGCACTATGTTCTGCTCGTAGATTCTGCAAAGGAACTACCTGAGCACCCACGTATCCTCCATAGACTCGCTGAGACACTCAAGAAGTCAGAAAAAACAGAGGATGCAGCACATTACGAAGCTCTGCTTGAAGAAAAGTACCCTAACTTCAAAGCCCAGTAACTCACTGCAGGAAATAACAACGATCAAAAAACCTCTAACTGATTCTAGTCAGTTAGAGGTTTATTAGGGGTGGTATACATTTTACAACTACTTAAGAGCCTGAGTGATGGTCGTCACATTATGCTGAAACATGCCGATGATAGAGGCGTGTGAGTCCGAGTAGATCTTAGGTGCTAGCTTAACACCTGACGCCTTACTCACTGTGAGAAGGGCTTTAGGGTTCGATGACTCATCTGGAAAGATAGCCTTCACATCAGACTTCTGCAATGTAGCTATAGCCTCTGCTAAGTACTGAGGTGAGGATGCCTGCTCACTGTTCACTCCACGTAGCGGGATAGATTTAAATTTATAATCCTTACAGAAATAGCCGAACGCCGCGTGCGCAGTCGCTAGTAAACGAGCTGACTTAGGGATCGTTGCGACCTGTGTCTTCGCCCAAGAATGAGTCTGTGATAGCTGCTCCCTATACGCCATAGAAGTAGCCTTGTAATGAGCTTTATTCGCTGGGTCTATCTTGATGAGATGGTCAGCAAGTACAGAAGTAGCCTTCCGCCAGTTCTCTATGGAATGCCACCAATGTGGGTCGATGATGCCATGACTGTGATTAGGGCAACAGACATAGACACCTGAATTATTGCTTATCTCAAGCGAGCGTATATTTTTACCTACTTCTAGCACAAGCGCCGAATCTCCAATCAGTGATTTCAACTTAGGCAGATAAGGTTCTAGCCCTTTACCAGAAGCTAAATATAGATGTGCGCCTGAGGCCTCCTTCATCGTCTGGGTAGTTGGTTGAAATGAATGCGGGCTACCAGTCGTGCCGATGAGGTCTACTACCGTCACCTTATCACCGCCTACCTGGCGCGCTAGATCCGCTAGCAGCGGAGAGAGAGACGCTATCTTTACCTTTGCCTGCCCTGCCATCGTTAACAAGGCACTTAGAGTAAGGATGATTTTCAATAATGATTTCATAAACACAATAAAACCTAATCCAGCATTTTTTCAAGTCATTATTGCAATAAAGTTGCGTTAACGAATAATGCCTATTGTCATGACTCCCCCGTCTACTGAGAGTTTCCCTTGTCACCATAGGGATCTACCGATAAATAGAGAGCATGATAGAATCTACGCCCGAACGAGAAATCAACCCAACCACCCGCACCGATTGGCAAGATTGGGAACCTGTGATTCGTGCCACACTGATGTTTATTGTTAGAAATGGTGAGGTTCTCCTCATTGATAAGCTCACAGGCATCGGCATGGGAAAAGTAAACGGCCCAGGTGGTAAGATAGACCCAGGTGAAACCGCCCATCAAGCGATCATCCGTGAGTGCCAAGAAGAGCTTCATATTACCCCGCTAAACCCAGTCAAGATGGGCGAGCTCTGCTTTGCCATGTCGGACATTCCAGACATTCACTGCCACGTCTTTATCGCAGAAGACTTCACTGGAGAGCCACAGCCGACTGTGGAAGCAGATCCATTCTGGAAGAAGATAGCTGACGTGCCTTATGAGAAAATGTGGGAAGACGACCAATACTGGTTACCACAACTACTAGCTGGAGCACAGTTCTTCGCCCGCTTCGACTTCACCGGAGAAAAGATAGACTGGATGGAAGTCCGCTTTGGCGAAGAGACGCAGAAAGACTGGTTAGGTGAGTAACAGGCGAGCTAGCTAATCCGCATTATACAGAGAAGCCTTACTAGAGGAATTTCGCTCTATCTCAATGTCACCTAAGATCTCACTCTGGATGATTTTAAATTGGTTCATCTTCATCAGCTCTAACACAGCAAGGAAAGTCACGATGACCTCAGACTTCGTAGTCGCGTCATTGAACAAGTTAAGGAAAACCCTCCGCTCACCTGGCTCAGTCGTATCTAACAGAATAGCTATCTTATCTGATACAGTGAACCTATCATCCACAATATCACCAAGATCATTACTCTCCTCAAAGCGGGACAGAACACTCTGGAACGCACGGATGAGATCGAAAATATTAGCATCAGGAAGTGGAGCAGGCTCCTCGTGGAGGTTCTCTGGCTTCTCTGGCACATGGGCAAAGTAGTCTTCCTGCTCGATCGCCTTTTGAGATAAAAAGCCGGCAGCATCCTTGAACTTCTTATACTCTATTAGCTGGCGGATCAGCTCCCATCGTGGATCATCCTCCTCGATGTCTTCCTCTGGTGGCTGCTCTTGTTTCGGTAAAAGTGTGCGGCTCTTAATGTACATCAGATTAGCAGCCATCACGATGAACTCAGACGCTAGGTCAATGTTGAGCATCTTAAAGGTATTAATATAATCAAGATACTGTTTCGTGACACGCTCTATCGAGATATCATAGATATCCACTTCATCTTTTTTGATGAGATACAATAAGAGATCCAATGGTCCCTCAAAGATATCTAACTTCACTTTGTATTTTTCTTCGCTCACTGCGGCATATTCTAAGAAGATCTGCCATTCTGACAAGCCGAGAAGCACCAGATAGACGTAATTCTCATGATTATAATGACTCATGAAAATTATAATGTGAAATCTCTCAGTTCTGTGGCATTCTATCCCTAATAAAACAAAACAACCAATAGAACAGATATCACTATGACGAACGACAATAATCAGACTGAAGACAAAATCAAAGACACTATGGACTCACTCAACGACACCTTCAAGAATGCCGCTGAAGAAGCCAAAGCTAAAGCTCAAGATGCTGCCCCTAAGGTGAAAAAAGCAATTTCCAATGCAGCCCATGACCTAGCATACGGAGCATCTTACGGTGCCTCATTCGCTAGCGCACTCGCAGCAGAGTTCCTCCCAGAGTCCATGCGTGAAGGTATGGAGAAAGGTGCCGCCGCTGGTAAAGAAGCCGCCCAAAACACCGCAGAGAAATACAAGTCAAAGGGTGAAGACTGCTGTAGCGGCGACGAATGCTCAGCCACATAGTAAGCTTTACATACTTTCATATCATCAAGCGCGCGGAGAGATCTTACGCGCTTTTTTTACTTCCGCACGTATCTGTACCACCGTGGAAACCAAACTATCTTGCACCGCCAAGATACCTACTTAGATATCTTCACCTCACCAAAGGTAAAAAAGATCACCGTAGACCCAGCCGGTCCACGGTAGACCCCACCTTGATCAGTTAATAAATTAGCTAACGCAGCCAGATCCCATGCCGCCTCCTCGTCACATTCTAATTGCGCCTGTTGTAAGAACTCAATCTCGTTTTCCTTAGCGAAGTCTAGCACACACTTCGCATCATCTTTTAAGCTCTCAAGGATAGAAGCATTCTCCCATGCCCATAGGTAAGTCTGAGCCTCCAGATTATACGTACCCGCTATCTGGCAAGGAGCGGTCACCACCACCCCGTCATCGAATGTCCACGTAATGACACCCTTTTCCTGATCCACATCCCACCTCTCAGCATCACCCAGCCTCCATTTACGATGGTGCTCCTCTGTGAGAAGCTGGAGATTAGTACGTGCCTTTACGAAGTAGTTTTCGATGTCTTGTTCAGTAATCATGGTAAGCTTATTGCTAGCTCCATACATAGCAATGCCACTCACACTCACAAGACTAAACTAAACCTTATCCCCTCATCTCTAACTAAAAACGTCACAGACCTTAGCGAGTCTTATTACTCGATGTAATCAAAGACACCAGATCCACTCTATGATGACATACGTGTCAGCATTGGGCTCTTTAGAAGGTGGAGAGTATCTATAGTTGAATCTATTAATAGGGTATCAACAGGTTGTGCTACAGATTTATGGAGTGAGAAATTTTAGTCGGTATAGCTTAATTTCGTGCTATACTTATTTACGCCCATGTTTATAAAATACTCTAGTCCAGACCAATTGACACATGAGGCCGTGTCATTTCAGAACAAGGAAATGAATCATCATTTTAAATGTCCATAAAACAGACTGAATATAGAAAATAACCATAGAAATAAGTATAAAAATGAAATTTAAAACAGCACTATCATTGTTTATTGGCTTCGCACTTTCTTGCTGTGCCAGTGAAGAGAAAACCAAAGCTGAAAGCACAGAAAAAGTAGCGACTGAAGGCGCAGCTAAGGTGCTATACGTGACACACGAGCCTGGTCAGTATCATGACTATACAGGACAACGAAAGATCTTTGAAAAAATAGCTGCTAAGCAGACATGGGAAACCACTATTTTATCTGATAGCTACGACGGACTAATCAAGCGCTTCTCTGAAGATGAAGATTTCGCTAAAGGTTACGATGTTGTCGTTTATAACATCTGTGTGGCTAACACTACAGATACGCTAGCTGCTTATAATGTGATGAAACAGACAACTGAGCACGGCGTGAACGCATTCTTGATCCACGGATCTCTACATAGTTTCTGGCCAACCTTTAAGGCACCTCGCAAGAAGTCGAAGAATCTTGAACTAGTACCTCAGGGCCTAGGAAAAGGAGAGGTAGATAAGAAGATCTTAGATAAGTGGACTAAGGAACATCCAGGTAAGGACTTTCCTGTCTGGGGTGACTTCTGTGGATGTGCAAGCATCAAGCACACAAAGAAATCTCCTATTGCAATCACGAAACTGATCCAGCACGAAGCTGCTGCAGGTGTGCCAGATAGCTATACAACAGGTAACTCAGAGCTCTACCTTGCGTACTATAAGATGAAGAATGTATCTCAGATTCTTGAAGGAACTGTCGGTAAGACATCTACCGCTCCTGTACTCTGGGAAATGCCTTATGACACATCTAAGGTAATGGCACTTACTCTAGGTCACTTCACTGCAGAGTGGGAAGCTCCAGAGTTCCAGTCAGTTTTCGTCAACAGCATCAACTATCTTGCTAAGAAAGAAGTAGCGGCTGAAGAAAAATAATATCAAGGGGACTTCTAGCATATGTTTCTAGTAACTATCAGTAGTGATGAAGCGAGAGGAATCCACATAGCTAAGTAGTCATCGACTCACTTAGTCTAAAATAATAGCCCAAGGAGAATAGATCTCTTTGGGCTATTTGCTTTCTACAGGTTGCCTCAAGCGTGCTATTTTTTAGGAGGAAATGTATCTGTCCTGAATGGTCTTGCTGGTAGGTCAGCTGCATTTACGAGATTTACCTCAGGCTTACCAGTGAAGGCATACCTTACGTAGAGTGGCTTCATTACTTGCGAAGCTGTTAGAGTGATAGTACCGCCGACGATCGAGGCATTAGCACGAACCCATTTTTGAGATTTATCTGCTATCCAAAATGATGTTGGTGCTTTTCCGTCGAAAGTTTTTAACCCCTCTGCATGATCAAAGTAAACGGTGATTTTTCCATCAGATAGTTCCACGTTTTTCAGAATAGGACCTTCAGCAGTGAGGTTCTTATCTAAGGTGTCACGAGCGGCTAAGAGAGCGAGACGCTGACCGATAGGTAGCTTATCTTTAGGGTGAATGTCCTTAAGATCACCGAGGTCTATGGTGTTCACTACGCCTGTATTTTCTAGCTCAAGTGACCGTAGCTGGGCTTCTCTCATCCATGCCCAAGAGTGTGCATCTGGATGGTCATGACCTTTTTCTTTCCCTGTACGAAGTGGCTTATGATAGCCAGGAAGCATGACTGTTAGAAAATGCATTTGTTCATTTCCCCATTGCTTACGGTACCTCTTAATAAAGGCAGTTAAGGTATCGCCATACTTTAGGATACCTGAGTTTCTTGAGAACCAAGGTGACTTAAGCATTCCCTTCATCGACTGCGTATTACGCTCACCTTGGTACCAGACTAGTCCGCGACACGCGTATGGTGAGAGCGGATGGATCATCGCATTATAGAGGAGATTAGACTGCCTACGGAGAAATATATCGTCTTGATTAGGCCAGGGTCTTTTACCATTAAGGATGGCTTCAATTCTGGCTTGCGTTTCCTTATCCGCATCAAATTCTTGCATGATGGTTTTAAAGTGTGGCACAGTTTCTTCCATGTCTCGTGGCATCCAGGCTTCTATGCCAGAGCTGCCCCAGCTGGCATGAATGATGCCCACCGGAGTATCTGCTCGCTGTTGCAGATGATAGGCGAACCCAAGTGCCACAGCACTCACCGGTGTAGTCACTTGCCATACTCCATCTAGACCGTCTTCTTCTTTTAAGGAAACCATATGCTTCACTTCAAACGAGCGAATGTGTTTCGCCTTCTTTGCGAGCTCATTTACCTCTGGTACCCTATCCGCTCCCATCTGCATATTAGACTGACCGGAGCAAATCCAGACTTCACCGACGAGAATATCTGTTAGAGTGATCTGTTCTGTACCAGATTTCACCACAAGTGATGCGGGATCAAACGAAGCCTGCAGTGGAGCTAGCGAGATTTTCCATTTGCCGTTCTTATTTGCTTTAGCTGTTAGAGACTGGTCATTAAATGTTAGCGTCACGCTATCACCAGCATCTGCTGTTCCCCAGACCGGCACATTCATCCCCTGCTGAAGCACGCTATGGTCTGTGAATATATCTGCTATCTTGAGTTCAGCGAACGCGGATGGAGCCAATAGTAGGCTCATTAAGAAGGTTATTTTTTTCATGATCGAAGGTGCTCTAGGCTAGTTGTATCTATGAGAGTACTCAACCGCTAATAATCAACCGCTAATAATATTTATAGGGTACTTCTGGAAACTAGCGATGTTTATTCTTTTACCCGAAGAGTCATATTTTGAACATATAAGCTTTGCTTGCAAGCTGTCAACTCTAGTAACAGAATCAGTAATATCGGGATTTTTCAGAAGTATCCTATACATTAGAACCTTGGAATAATTATCGAAAAAATGGCTAATGGTCGTTTTCTGATGAATAAAAAAACAGATCAAGCATCCTATGGTCTACAATGAGGAACTCAATACTACTTCTAACTTCAATCACGCTGGCACTACTCTCTTCTGTGCTACTCACTACAGCGGCTGAAACAGAGCCTCTTAAAGTGGGTGACATAGCACCTGACTTCACCTTGAAGGAAGCAGGCGGCGAGAAACACACCCTCTACAAGCAGCTGCAACAAGGTAAAGTAGCACTCCTCTTCTACAGATCTGGAGCATTCTGACCACCATGCCAAAAGCAGTTGGTCGAACTGCAAGCAGGTAATCCACAGATCACTGATGCTGGTGCCACATTGTGGGCGGTCAACTTTGATAACAAGAAGACACTCAAAAAAGTCAAAGAAACCCTAAAGATAAGCTTTCCGCTGCTGGCTGATGATAAGTCAAAAACCATCGATGCTTATGGTGTAAGAAATCATACTAAAAAAGATACTGAGCTAGAAGGAATCGCGCATCCAACGATCTTTATCATCGATCAAGGTGGTAAAATAACTGCCTCCTTCGCCTTCGGAACCGTAGGTAAAAGGCATGGGACCAAAGACATTATTAAGGCACTTAAATAGTAAATATTCGGCTATGTCCTGAGTCATAAGATAAGGTGGGCATAAAACTTCCATCTGGTATAATGGATACGACTAGCTAGAATACTGATCATAATGAAACATTCAGCAGATCAGCAACGTTTAGTAGACTTGTTTTCTAACAGAAATTTATATCTGCTAGGAAGTATGACTTGGATAATGTGCGCCTGTTCACCGCTTGCTCCAGTAGGGCCTGACTATCAAGCTCCAGACTCGGCAGTTCCGAGTGATTACAAATTTAAATCCACAAAAAATGGCGAGACCGCGGCTAAGCGTGAGAACTGGTGGACAGTATTTAAAGACTCTCAGCTCAATGAAATCATAGCTCAAGTCCACAGATCTAACCAAGAGATCCGAGCCGCTCATGCGCGGTTCGAGCAATCCAGATCTAAGACGAGCATCGCCTACTCGCAGAGCCAGCCAAGGGTGAGCACATCACCATCGATCAAGCGTGTCACTACTTCCGCTGGGATAAACTCTAACAGATCCTCAAGCACACAGTTTGTCCTTCCCGTAGACGCATCTTGGGAGATCGATTTATTCGGGAAAATTCGCCGTGGTACAGAAGCTGCCATTGCCGACAGCGAAGTGAGTGCAGAAATCCTCAATCATCTCAAGCTTAGCCTAGAAGCAGATGCTACTATCCGCTACTTCACTATCAGAAGTATAGATCAGGAAATCAGCATCGTGGATGAAGAGATCAAAGGGCGTGAGGCATCACTTAAGGTCATAGAAGATAGATTCAAAGTAGGTACGGTTAGTAATCTCGATGTCTCACAGGCCAAGGCTGAACTTGCGGTAAATCAGTCTAACTTAGCTGAACTCAGCCTCCAGCGTAGTGCCCAAGTAGCAGCACTTGCATTACTCACTGGTCAGCAAGCCAGCGGATTTTTCATCTCTTATTCACCTCTCAAGGGAAGCGCTCCTACTATCCCTAACACGCTACCATCTGAACTCCTACGCTCTCGTCCAGATATCAGATCTGCTGAGCGTAGTATCGCTGCAGCTAATGCACGTGTAGGCGTAGCGACTGCTGCCTTTTACCCATCCATCTCACTCACGGGGAATATTGGCATCGCCTCTAATTCTCTCAATAAGCTCCTAAAAAGGCGCTCCAGCATGTGGTCCATAGGCCCAGAAATCTATCTGCCTATCTTTAATGCTGGCGAGAATAAAGCCGCCCTTAACTTTTCCAAAGCCCGCTACGAAGAAGTCTTAGCCGACTACCAGCAGGCCGTGCTCGCTTCCATCTCAGAGGTAGAGACCCGCTTGTCTGCCACTCATCAGCTCCGTAACCAATCTACAGCTCTAACAGATGCGGTAAAGGCAGCTAGTGAAGCACGCCAAATCGCCAAGGAACAGTACGATGGAGGAGTCACGAATTACCTCACCGTGCTGGATGCAGACAGGACAGCATTTAGCATAGAAAGGGCTAAAGCAAAGAACCTGCGCGAGGAATATATCAATGCGGTGAATCTTATCCGCGCACTTGGTGGACGCTGGTAAAACAATGCCATCCACTTTTATGCTTTATCTATGGCTTGACTGTAGGCTCTAGAGGCATCATAAGAAATGCATGTTTAAGGGAACTTTCACGGCTATAGTAACACCATTTAAGAACGGAGAAATCGACGAGACCGCATTTCGTGAACTTATCGATTTCCAGATAGAAGGTGGCGTAGAGGGTATCGTACCCGTTGGAACCACCGGTGAGTCCCCTACTGTTTCCAGAACCGAGCACCTCGAGATTATTCGTATTGCTGTGGAGCAAGCTGCTGGTAGAATTCTAGTAATCGCTGGTACTGGAGCGAACGCGACTGCAGAAGCCATCCACCTCACCCAAGAAGCTGAGAAGCTCGGTGTCGATGGATCACTCCAGGTAACACCATATTATAACAAGCCATCTCAAGAAGGCCTCTATCAGCATTTTAAGAAAGTAGCTGAGTGCACTAAGCTCCCTATCATGCTCTACTCAGTACCGGGTAGGTCTGTAGTAAGCATAGAGCCAGAAACAGCGGCTCGTCTTGCGAATAGCTGCAAGAACATTTCCTCCATCAAAGAAGCTGGCGGTGACCCTGGCAGAGTCGATGCTCTCAAGGCAGCTCTTCCAGAAGGCTTCCCTATCCTCTGTGGTGATGACCCACTCACTGTTGATTTCATGAAGCGCGGTGCAGTAGGCCTCGTTTCTGTAGCATCTAACATCATTCCAAGAGCTATTTCAGACCTCGTACGTGCGATGAACAACGGTGATGTCTCAAGTGCTGAGACCATTCACAACGAATTCGAGCCACTCATGTCCACACTCATGGGCGTGGATACGAACCCTGTGCCGATCAAGGCCGCTGTCTCACTCATGGGAATGTGTGAACAGGAAATCAGACTCCCACTCGTGACTCTCAACAAAGAGAACATGGCTACAGTAAAAGAACTTCTTGATCAGTTTAGATTGTACTAATCGACTAATATTTAGACACTTGTGTTAAAGTTGAAGAGCTCTATCTCTAACAGATACTTGGTAAATATCTTACTCAGATCCCTCTTCATACAAGCTTGCTCTATCGTGATTAGATGGTTCAGTAAGAACTACACAGCCATTCAACAGAGGCTTTAAGTGCATGTACAGGCGAAATCAAGGTCAGAACTCTTTGTGATATAGCCGATAAAGGTAACGCAAACAAGCCAACTAGAGCTTGACCTTCTGATGCTTCGTCTTTGGTGGTTCGTAAGGATTACCATTGTATCCCTACCCTACCTTTCCATCTTTTCAATCCAGATGGAGACGATCGAGAGGTCTGCTGGTGTGATACCAGCTATTCGGCCTGCTTGACCTATGGTGAGTGGGCGGATCTTATTGAAGAGTTGTCTCGCCTCGTTCTTTAGGCCAACGACTGCTTCGTAGTCGATAGTTGGTGGGATCTTCTTGTTGTCCATTTTTGAGACGCGATCGACTTGGCGTTTTTGCCGCTCTAGGTGACCGGCGAACTTGAAGTCTGTCTCGATGATAGGCCATAGATCAGAATCGAATTTTTCAATAAATTCCTGTGGTAGATCCTGCCAGTTGTTCTCTGGTCTGCGGAACCAATGGCTGAGACGTGAACAATCATGGGTGGTGGAGCGGACAAATTCTGCGATTTCCTCAAGCTTAGCCATCTTATCTTCACAATGCAGCTTACGCTCAGCTGTCACTATGCCACGCTCAGCTGCATTAGGTGTGAGACGTAGGTCAGCATTATCCTGACGTAGGAGTAGTCGGTATTCTGCACGGCTAGTGAACATACGGTATGGCTCTGAGCAACCCTTAGTGACGAGGTCATCGATCATGACACCGATATAGGCCTCATCACGACCGAGGATAAATGGATCTTCTTGGCGGACTTTCATGGCGGCATTCACACCTGCCATGAGCCCTTGTGCTGCTGCTTCTTCATAACCTGACGTACCATTGATCTGTCCTGCGAAGAATAAGTTCTTCACCTTCTTTGTTTCTAGTGTAGGCAGTAGCTGAGTAGGTGGGCAATAATCATACTCTACGGCATAACCAGGGCGCATGATCTCTGCGTTCTCAAGCCCTTCTATAGAGCGAATAAAGTCAAGCTGGACATCGTATGGGAGCGAAGTGGAAACACCATTGATATAGTACTCATGGGTGTGTCTACCCTCTGGTTCGAGAAATACTTGATGTCTTTCCTTGTCTGCAAATTTAACTACTTTGTCCTCAATACTCGGACAGTAACGTGGTCCTACTCCTTCAATCTTACCCGAATACATCGGTGACTGGTGGAGGTTTTCGCGGATAATGTCGTGAACATTAGGATTAGTATAAGTGATCCAGCATGGCACTTGTTCCACGTGGAACTTTTCATCACCCCATGGATTTAACGTGAAAATATCATTTGGCTCGCGAGTGAGAGTATCAGACATGTAGGAGAATTTAGGAATAGGTGTATCCCCTGCCTGCTTCTCACACTTAGAAAAATCAATCGATCTCCCATTAATACGACATGGTGTTCCAGTCTTGAATCTCTCAACATCGAATCCTAAATCTTTAAGGCTATCACTCACCGTAGAAATAGCATCACCCATTCTGCCACCATTCTCATTTTTAAGTCCTACATGCATCAGCCCTCGCATGAATGTACCTGCACTCAGGATCACGGTCTCGGCTAAAATTTCCATCTGCAGACTGGTGCGTATACCGTATACCTTATCGTTATCAACTAGAATTTCTGCGACATTTCCCTGATGAAGATCTAAACCATCTGTACTCTCTACTAGATGTTTAATTCTAAATTGGTAGGCTTTCTTATCGCATTGTGCACGAGGAGCTCTGACCGAAGGACCTTTCGTCTGGTTAAGCATTCGCCATTGGATAGCAGTTGCATCTGTATTCAAAGCCATTGCTCCCCCGAGTGCATCTATCTCACGTACCATGTGCCCTTTGGCTAATCCACCGATCGCTGGGTTACAGGACATCGCTCCAATAGTATCCAAGTTCTGAGTCAGCATGGCTACAGAACAACCCATGCGAGCAGCAGCAAGAGCTGCCTCTACACCTGCGTGACCTGCACCAATCACTAGTACATCATACTTCTTAGGATACGTAAACATGGACAAAGTCATAAGCATATAAGAGGGCGTGGTCAATCAATGTATTTTCACTTAGTGATGTTCCACGTGGAACAAGATATCCACTTTAAATACTAAATTTGTCTTTGATCATTTGATTAAATGTTCTTATGCTTTGCCACATGAAACGCCCTTGGATAGCCGCCATCATAGTAGCCACGATCTTTATAGTCTTCCGTATCATCACGGCACAGAACAGTGATCTTGCAAATTTCTCGCCAGTAGCGGCACTAGTATTCTGTGGTGCAGCATTCTGGAAGACTAATAAATGGATGCTCCCCACTGCTCTAGTGGTGTGGCTCATCTCTAGTCCGATAGCCAACCTGATCCAGGGCTACCCACTACATTCATCTACTCTCGTTACTTTACTAGGATTCGCGTCAGTAGCAGCTATTGGCATGCTATCTGTTGGTAAATCTGCAGGTAAGCTTGTCTTCGGCACATTAGTCGGTGCGACTAGCTTTTATATCATCACTAACACTGCGTCATTCATTGGCAATCCCATCTACGCTAAAACTCTAGAAGGATACCTTCAGTGCATGTGGAGTGGATTACCTAGCTACACACCAACCTACACTTTCTTCAGAAATAGTCTCATTGGTAACGGTCTAGGCACTTGCCTATTTCTTGCTATAATGAATGTTCCTAGTATCAAGAAAGCAACCAATTTCAACCTTATAAGACAGACAGCTTAGTACTAGTACTCATTATTTCAATCAAACTTCATAATCAACCATGACTGACACACCAGATTACGCTGGACACGCGATTAACAAAAAACTTACCGCTGAGGATAAAATAGATATCTACCGCACTCTTACGAGAATGCGTCGATTCGAGCAGGCTACTCAAAAGCCATATTCACAAGGGAAAATGGGAGGTTTTCTCCACCTCTACATCGGACAGGAATCTGTAGCTACAGGTACTATTTCTCTCTGCGGCGAGCACGACCATGTGATCACAGCTTACCGTTGCCACGCACATGCGATTGGTTGCGGCATGGAAATGAATGAGTGTATGGCTGAGCTATTTGGTAAATACTCAGGTTGCTCTAAAGGTAAAGGTGGCTCGATGCACTTTTTTGATCCATCCAAGAACTTCTGGGGTGGTCACGGAATTGTAGGTGGTCAGACACCTCTCGGACTAGGACTAGCCTATGGTGTAAAATATAAAGGTCAAAAAGGATCATGCCTTTGTTATCTAGGTGACGGTGCTATTAACCAAGGTGCTTTTCACGAGTCACTCAACATCGCTGAGCTTCACGATGTGCCAGTGATCTACATCATTGAGAATAACGGCTATTCCATGGGAACGAGTCAGAAGCGCTCTAGTGCTTATAAAGACTGCCTCGCTCAGCGTGCAGATGCTTACGATATGGCTTGGGACGTAGTGAATGGTGAAGATATCTATGAGGTCCGTGCTAAGACACAGGCTGCCCTGGACCGCGCTCACAATGAGTCAAAACCAACTGTACTTGAGATCACGACTTACAGATATTTCGGTCACTCTGTAGCAGATGCTAACCATAAGAAGTACCGCACTCCTGAGGAGATAGCTGAGTACAAGAAGAACCATGACCCGGTCAACCTCTGGAAGGAGCAGATGATCAGCGAAGGTGTACTTACTGAAGAGTCTGCCAAAGAGGTGGACAATGCTGCTAAGAAAGAAGCTGCTGAATCTGTCGCATTTGCAGAAGCTGCTGAGTACCCACCAGTCTCCTCTATCTTCGATGACGTTTACTGGGAAGTAGATAATAACACTGAGGCCGGCAATACAGGACGCCACTTTTTCAACGATTAATTTTACAAGAACATGAGAGAAATAGAATACAGACACGCACTCCGTGAAGCCTTCGATGAAGAGCTAGCACGCGATGAAAACGTAGTCCTCATGGGTGAGGAAGTGGCTCAGTACAACGGAGCATACAAGGTAACTCAAGGTCTCTGGGAAAAGTGGGGTGACAAACGAGTCGTCGACACACCGATCTCAGAAGCAGGATTTATTGGCATGGGAATAGGAGCGTCGATGCTCGGAGTACGCCCAGTGATGGAGCTTATGTTCTGGTCATTCCACTCCGTGGCATTTGACCAGCTTGTGAACAATGCAGCTAACGTGCGCTACATGTCAGGTGGGAAATGTAACTGCCCTATCGTAGTACGTGGACCAGCTAACGGTGGTACAAACGTAGGCGCTACTCACTCACACACTCCAGAAGGTCTCTTCGCAGCCTTTCCAGGACTTAAAGTAGTATCCCCTGCTACTCCGGCAGATGCTAAAGGTCTAATGAAGTCTGCTATCCGCGACAATGACCCAGTCTACGTCATGGAGAATACACTTCTCTACGGAATGAAAGCACATGTCCCAGATCCTGCTGACGGTGACTTCACTATCCCACTAGGTGTAGCTGATATTAAGCGCGAGGGTACTGATGTGACGCTCGTAGCGCACGGTCGCTCTACATTGTTAGCTCTTGATGCTGCAGAGGCTCTGAAGGAGAAGCACGGTATCGAGGCAGAGGTCGTAGATCTCCGCTCTATCCGTCCGCTCGACCAAGACGCTATTATTAACTCAGTGAAGAAGACAAACCGTGCTGTGATGGTGGATGAAAGTAAGCCATTCTGTGGTGTTTCAGCCCAGATCATCACACTCATTCAGGAATATGCGTTCGACTACCTAGATGCACCTGTGAAGAGAGTAACCACTCTCGACGCACCAGCTATCTACTCACCAGCTATCGAAGACGACCAGCTCCCTACAGTAGCAAAGATCATTGAGAAAGTACTCAGTATCACACCTGCTAAGGTTTAAGAGACGGTCTCATTATACTAATTTTCTAAAGGTCATGCTGTGTTTCAGCATGGCCTTTTTCTTTACCACTCGTTAGCTATAATATCGTACTTGTTAGAAAATCTATTCATTGCTATTCTCTAGTTATCATGAACAGACTTAACTTCATTCTATTTCTCTTATCACTATCGTCTATTACTTATTGTGTATCAGCTCAATCAACAGATAGTGTGATTACTCAAGAGTCACAAAAAGTAACGGTTGCAAAGATGCACCGTGACTTAGTAGCAGCAGCCAGAAGCCAAGTAGGTAAAACTATATCATATGATTCAGACTATGTTAGTTTGAAATACCCTAATGGTGATCTACCTCTAAGCAAAGGTGTGTGCACAGATGTTATTATCAGAGCATTAAGAACTGCGTGGAAATTTGATTTACAAAAAGAGGTGCATCTAGATATGAAATTAAACTTTTCAAAGTATCCTAAAATATGGGGGTTAAAAAGAACTGATCGAAACATTGATCACCGACGTGTACCAAACTTAACTACGTTTATGAAAAGAAAAGGCTGGCAAGTACCTATCTCTAAAAAAGCAATAGACTATAAACCAGGCGATATTGTAGTCACTAAAGTAGGAGGTAGACTACCTCATATAATCATCGTTAGCGATAATTTTCTAGCTGATGGTACGCCTAAAATAATCCATAATATTGGTAATGGAGCTCAAGAGGAATCCGGATTATTTGATTACAAAATTGAAGGCCATTTTCGAGTACCCGTGGGAACATTTAAATAGTCTAACAACTAAAAAATATGGCTATCAGTAAATTTCTCAAATTCCTCAAAGAATCTAACAATATCGGTTTCTGTTAGACGTGAATTAACTGTCACGAAGCGGACAAATTGTTGACCTTTGAATGAGCCATGGCCGACCATGAGTTTACCGTGGTCAGCGAGGGCGTTACAGATTTTATCAGCTGGGATGTCTTTGTAGTTGAAGCACACTGAAGTGGATTCTTCAAAGCTGTAGAGAGTGTAGTCACAATGATTAGTCACATACTCACGGCCAACATCGGCTAGATGATAAAGCTGATCAACTGTAGATTCTAGACCTTTAGTACCAACGGATTTCCAGAGTGACCAGAATTTGAAAGCATCATTTCTTCTACCACACTGGAGAGAGGTTTTACCTAAGTTATAGTCATCAGTATTTCCCTGATAAAGATAAGTAGCGTCTTGTGAGAATGAATCTACGAGTTGCTTTTTATGCTTAGTAACAATCATTGAACAAGACAATGGAGTGCCTAACATTTTATGTGGATTAATAGAAAATGAATCTGCTTTCTCTAGACCTTTTACTAAGTGCTTGTGCTTCTCACTGAAAATAACACTACCACCATATGCACCATCTACGTGTAACCAGATCTCATGTTTCTTAGCTATATGAGCTAGGGTTTCGATGTCATCGAATGAACCTAAGACAGTGGTTCCCGCAGTCGCATTTATCAGAAATGGATGCGCTCCGTTCTCTCTGTCAGCAATGATCATCTCCTCTAACAAACCTGCATCCATCTGACCGCGATCATTGACTGGAAGATAGCGCACATTGTCTCTACCTATTCCAGCAAAGGTGGCGTTCTTAGCGATCGAGTAATGTGCTTCTGCTGACGTATAAATAATGAGTTTTTTAGAGACTCCTTGCAGCTTGATATCAGCATCATAGTGATCACGTGCCATGATCACTGACATGAAATTACTCATCGATCCACCAGGTGCGAAGGTTCCCCCACTCTCTTCAGCAGGATAGCCTATCATCTGACAAATTTTATTAATAAGCTCTATCTCTATTCCCACATGTGGACCAGCTACCTTGTAGGTGTACATGCTGATATTTAACATTACTGAAAGTAACTCACCGAGAGTAGCAGCAGGCATTCTCCCACCGAAAAGCTGATTGAAAAACGAACGGCTAGCAGTGCGTGGTGTGTTAAGAACTACCTTACCTAAGACTGCGCGTAGATCCTTATCTGACATCGCGTCATCACTGACTGAAATATCAAATTTCTCGAGCATTTCCTCAGGTGCTCCAAGCTTCGCCACTGGAACTGAGTCTTCAATCTTCAGCAACTCATCGACAATCTCGTTAAATATTTCTAGTTCGTTTTTCATTCTCTATTAATGATCAAATCTCCTTCATGAGAGAGATAAGTAAAGGGACAAATTCCCGCTACCTATAAACTATCTTAGTCCTACTGCAGCACGCACTCTATCGAGCACCTTACTAGACTCCTCACGAGCCTTCTCAGCGCCTTTAGCGATGACTTCTTGCACATAGTCTAGATTATTCTCCAGCTCTTCACGCTTCTCTCTAACAGCGGTAAATTTATCCCAGTAAGCTTCAAATAATTGTTGCTTGAAATGTCCGTAGCCTTTCCCCTCTTCTCCACTATGTCCGTGCTCATCGATCATTGTCTGAACAGCGGCTTCATCTGTAAATAGCTTATACAGCGCTATCACAGTAGAGCCATCAGTCGGCTTAGCTTCTTCCACTTCATGAGTAGTAGTGATGATCTTCATGATGCTCTTACGGATCTCTTTCTTGCCACCTGTTAGAGGGATTGTATTACCATAGCTTTTACTCATTTTCTGACCATCGAGACCAGGTACCACAGCTGTGTTTTCCTTTATCTGAGCTTCAGGTACAACTAGTGTTCCTTCCCCAAATTTATCATTCACTTTACCTGCAAGATCACGAGTCACTTCAAGATGCTGCTTCTGATCTTTACCTACTGGAACAAGATTAGCATCATAGAGTAAAATGTCTGCTGCCATCAATGCTGGGTAGGCAAATAACGCATGGTTAGCATCCAGTCCACGTTCTACCTTATCTTTATAAGAATGACATCGCTGGAGTAATCCCATAGGACACACAGTCGACAAAATCCAGGCTAGTTCATTCACTTCTGGAATGTCACTTTGACGGAAAATAGTAGCCTTCTCAGGGTCTAACCCACAAGCTAAAAAATCAATCGCTAGATCCTTTACATTCTCACGTAATGTCGCTGGATCAGTCATGGAAGTCATCGCATGATAGTCCGCTAGAAAGTAAAAAGCCTCACCTTGATCCTGAAGTTTCACAGCAGGGTCCATAGCTCCGAAATAGTTACCTATATGAAGCTTACCACTAGGCTGAAGTCCTGTAAGAATACGCATGCAAGGGATCTAGCGGAAGATCTCCTAAAATGCAATCACGATCCTAATGTCAAAGAACCCTAATCTAGAAATTTTCCGGGATTGAGAATTCCCTTAGGATCAAGTGCCTTCTTGATGGTCTGATGCATGGTAAAGACCTCTTCACCCAGTGCTTGCTTAATCCAGCGCTTTTTAGCGAGACCCACACCGTGTTCGCCGGTGATTGTCCCACCTTGATCTAGCACCCAAGTGAAAAGCTTATCTAAGGCATTATCAGCAGTCGCCTTGATCTCAGGATCTTCGTAATTTTCCACCATCAAGTTAGTATGAATATTTCCATCCCCTGCATGACCAAAACACGCGATAGGAATCCCTGTTTCTTCTTGTAGTTCATTAGCAAAATTTACCAAATCAACAAGCTTAGATCTAGGGACTACGATGTCTTCATTCAACTTCGTAAGACCAGTATGTCTGAGAGAATATGAGAAGTCTCTGCGCAGCTGCCAGATCTTCTCCGCCTCTACTTCATCAGCAGCCTTATCCACGCGCAGCGCTCCTAGATCGGTAAGAAATTCTTGCAATGAAGCTATTTCAGTAGCCACTGAACTAACTCGACCATCTATCTCGACCATCAGATAAGCATCTCCTGGAGGTAAGTTATCTTTCCCTAAATAATCTCTCGCTGCAGCTAAAGTAAATGCATCTGTGATCTCAAGCGCACTCGGTAACACACCACTATTTAAAATAGCCTGAACTGCTCCCGCAGCCTCAGCAAAGTCTTTAAACGAAGCGCCTAACATTGCACGAGTTTCTGGATGCGGAATGATGCGTAACGTTGCTTCAGTAATGATACCTAACATCCCTTCAGAGCCTGTAATCATGGTAGCCAGATCAAATCCTGTCTTATTCTTATGACACCTACCACCTAGATTTAGAACCTTACCAGTAGCCGTCACCACCTTAAGACCCAGAACATATTGCTTCGTCACTCCGTACTTCAGACAGCGTGGTCCACCAGCATTCGTAGCTATATTTCCACCGATAGAGCATTCCTTTAGTGATGCTGGATCTGGCGGGTAGTACCAGCCCACTGCACGTGCCGCATCTTGCAGATCACCAGTGATCACACCAGGCTGTACCACTACGCAACCATCAGCTGGGTTTAACTCTACAATATCCTTCATCTCAGCCACAGAAAGAGCGATCCCTCCATTCACAGGAACACATCCACCTACATATCCTACTCCAGCTCCACGGGTATATACCGGAATCTCATGCTTATCTGCATACTGCATCACCGCTACCACATCCTCAGTATTCTGAGCCAACACCACGACATCTGGCATTCCACTAGCATACCAGCGATCTATCGCATGCTTCTCCATCACATCCTTGGCTATTGTGACTATTTTAGGTGAAATAATGCTACATAGATCCTCGTATAGTATACTCATATAAGGGATTTAAAGGAATCATAACAAAATTGCAACATTGACATAGATTTATCAGAAAATATACTTTAGATTAGCGGCATGGAAATTTTAAACTACATAGCAGATAACCAATATACATGGGGAGTACTAGGTGGACTCCTCTTGATCATTTTCGTCTGGAACTCTAACCGCAAGGATAAAAAAGGTCTTAGAAAAGAACTTAACCGCATCACTAAAGAGAATACTGACCTACAGACTCACCTTGGTACTCAGCTCAAAATAAATGCTAAAGGTAACGAGACTCTCCAAGTTCAACTTACAGATCTCAAGCAGCAGAACGAGACACTCAGAGTAAATATCCAGACCATTCAACAAAAGCCAGGTAAAGTAGAGCAACGTAAACTAGATCTCATGGAAATAGCGGTCAGCAACATGCGTGAACAAGCACCTGGATTCGCAGCGGCTTGGGAAAAGTCTATCAGATCAGCAGAAGAAGAACTTCAGGAGGCAGAAAGTGGATTTAAGAAACTCATCCATAAGATCGTACCTAGTCTCCGTACTACAGCGATCGGTACATCCTCTAAGAACGATGATAAAACAATCATCGATGCTGAGAGCTAGGAAGCTATTAGTTCCATAACTTTAAAAAATAAAACCTTACCTCCAGTAGCTTTCGCGCTGCTAGGGGTAAGGTTTTTTTAACATTCACACACAATGAACTTAAGGCCTCAAATCAAAAGCTAGAGCTTATAAAATTATATTATTCTGAGGTCTTATCTTCCTCTACTTGCTCGACCACTGGTTCTTCTTTCTTAGTACTAGAAGAAGTGGATCTCGTACGGATCTCGATTGAATACTTTCCATAACTTGCGTAACCATTCACCTCACTAAGTATGTGATCTAGCACATTTCCTGCAGGCATACTTCTCAGCTTCATTGTAATCCTAGCACTGTCCATTAGCTTCTTCCTATCTTGAATCACGAAGTTAGGGATCACCTTATCATCTGATGCCTTCTCTATCGCATTAGAAAGCACCTTAAGAGCATCGCGTAAGGATGAGTCCTCAATATCTATGAGGGGTAGTACAACGCCCCTGACAGTACGTTTACGGAGTAATAACACTGCACGGTCTCCACCACCTGCTTCTATCTTTCTAGCCAGAGCTATAGTACGTCCATGACCACGGTCTATAGCTAATGCAGCGCGGATCGATGTCATTGCTGCAGCGATATCACCATCTAAGTATGATTGCTCAGCAGCATTGTAGAAGAGCTCAGCCTTCTGTCCTTTTTGTCTTCTCTCTTTCACAGAGTCTTGAGCCATCACAGCACTAGTACTCAGAACAATGCAGGTTGACCACTGACTAACAGATTTTATTAATTTCATAGTATTCGTTTATTTTAGGGTTAATGATCCAGATCAAATAGTAAAAACTGAACCTATCTAATTTCATTTTCCATGGCATCATTTAGTAGCTAATGAAAAAGACTAGATACCTATTACATTGGGAAACTTACTCACATGGTTACTAAATATCTTTTTAAAATTAGAAAATAGTTCTTCTTCTTATGCATGTTCATAAGTAGCAAATATACCTGTTTCTCATGATTAGAGTTGATGTTCCACCGTGTTAATAGCGTGTGTAAAAACTATTAGTGGGCATGTGTAAGTCAGCTTTTTATCCTAAAAGATATTCACTGTTATTCCCAACCCACAGCTTGTTCACATCCACACAGTTAGTTACACACACTTATTCACAGCACAAATAGCTCATTTTAGAAATGTTAGAGTGCCAATAATAGAATAAGAAAAAGAGTTTAACTACTTTGGCTACTATGATCAAGATACAGGTCTACAAGTGTTACACTTTCATTATTTTATACTAAAAAAATCCCTGTTAGATGATTCTAACAGGGATTTAAATTTTCATACTTTTACTAAGAATGCGTTATTTTAGAATTCGTAGTTAATGTAGAAGTTAAACTGACCGCCATTATCAGCATCTTCATCTTCGAAGCTTATTGGAATAGCGTAGTCGATCGCTAGTGGACCGAATGGTAAGTTGAGTCTAAGTCCGAGACCTATGTCTGTGTGGAGATTATCCACTCCGAAGTCGAAGCTCTCTTCGTTTACAAATCCAGCATCACCGAAGATGGCTACGCGGACATTTTCCACCACTGGGAATGTCATCTCTGCTGAGATATATGCGGATGTATTACCACCGAGCACTTCACCAGTATCTGCATCACGTGGACCCACATCGCGGAACTCATATCCACGTAGCGTACGTGCACCACCTAGGAACTGGCGCTCAAAGATAGGAACATCATCACTACCGTCAGCGACAGCGACAGCACCTTCTAGAGTGAAGATAGAATCCCACCAGAGGTTCCAGTGTTTAGCTCCCTTAGCTGTGAAGCCATAGGTAGCGAGATCACTGCCTACGCCTACATAGAGACCCACATCTACCTTGTGTCCACTGCGTGGTGTAGAGAGAGCATTTCTATTATCATACACGTAGTTAAGACCGAGCAAGCTGCGGAGGAACTTTCCGTCTTCATCCTGAAATCTAGAAGTAGCTGGCGTATCACTATCCACATCTATTTCTACCTGCTCAAGACGGTATTCAGCACGGAGATATGAGCGCTTACCAAGTGGCTTACGGATGTAAACTGCACCACCGATGTCTACCTGCTCGTAGAAGTCACTGAAGAACTGTGAACCTTTATAGTATAGCTCGCCACCGAGTGAGAGGCGCTGACCTAGGAACCATGGCTCTACGAGTGATATCTTGAAGTTCTGCGTCTCCGCACCAGCTCTGAGCTCTAGACCGAATCTCTGGCCGCCACCTGTGAATGGCCCTGGATTATGAATATCAAAGTTAGTCTGCTCCAGTGTGACAAAGCCCACGATGCTGTCGATAGAACTAAACCCGAGACCAAACTGGAGTGAACCAGTTTTCTTCTCCTGTACATCGATGCTGATGTCTCTGTAGCCCTTCTGTGAACTACTTGTTGGGCTGGCTACTACTTGGCTGAAGTAGTTGAGATTCTGGAGACGTTTACGTGTCGTCTCGATGTCCACAGTATTGAAGTTATCACCTGGCTTGAGTGGTATCTCACGGCGGATCACACGATCGCGAGTGACATTATTTCCCTCAATAGTCACTTTACCCACGCGGTAGAATGAACCTTCTGTGACGTGGTAGATCACGTTCAGATTAGTACCGCCAGCTGACTTCACCTCAGGCTTCACTGCTGCATCGGCATATCCTTTAGATCCATAGTATGCGCGGATCGTCTTCACGTCTTCACGGATCTTTTTAGCTGAGTAGCCTTTACCAGCCACAGTAGTGAGTGCTGGAGCGAGTTCCTCAGGTTTGAAAATTTTTATTGGCCCGAAAGTAACGCGATTCACGTTGTACTTCTGTCCTTCGTTGATGTTGAGTACGAGATCCACTCTGCCGTCTCTCACTGATTCACGAGAGAAGCCAGATGAAGATACATTAAGGTAACCTTCATTACGGTATTTCTCGAGGACAAGCTCGCGATCATCTTCTAGCTTATCGAAGTCAATATTTCCTGACTTCGTGATGAAAGAGAAGATTCCCTTCTGCTTAGTCTCCATGAGATTTCTCAATGTGTGGCTCGCGATGCTGTTGTTACCTGAGAATCTTATTTTACGTACGATGCTCTTCTGACCTTCTACGATCGTAAAGATGACATCTGAGAACCCTGGGCGGTTAGTAGGCTCTACAGAATGTCTTACTATAATGTCTGGATAACCAAATGCATTATACTTATTTAAAATCTTGTTTTTACCTTCGACAATAAGCTTATCGGTAAGTGATATACCCGGCTTAAGGTCCACTTCATTAAGTAGGCTTTTACTACTAAATTTTTTATTATTTCTGAAGCCTACGCCCACTACGTTAGTGCTCGTATCTAGTTCTACGATGAGTTTTACAGAGTTTACACTTATATCTGCTAGGATGTCTACGTCATCGACTAGCCCTTTTCTTACTAAGTTTCTGATGTCCTCGTCTATTCTTTCAGCGCTATATTTCTGACCAGCTTTCATAGACATGTTGTCTAGGATTCTTTGCTTAGTGACTGTCGCCACTCCACGGTACTTAATGTAAACTGAGCTGACAGTTTTTCCCTCGAGATCATTCTGTGCCAATGCACGAGGAGTACTCATAAATAATGTAGCCAAGACGACTACAATCGATGAGATAATGGATAATGAAATTCTCATAATATGTTCTAATTGTTTGATAAATACTCAATAGCGAGCCACTGCAGTAACAACACACAGAGCTACTAAGTCAAGTTTCAAGTCGAGGCGAGATACATATTTATCACCTTATGAAAAATAGCTATAGACCATCACTTAGATTCGAGAGTAAATTATCTCTGTAGCGTAGAGGAATACATCAGTACGGAAATTCCATGAAGTTCTCATTAGTTTCTATCGACTTATAGAAATATTCTTACTATCCTCTGCTTACCAAATAAGGTTCATCGACTAACTTACTATGTATAAGAATCCGAAATTTTCTTATCAGCATTCCTTGCTGGAAATCCCCCTCAGGACATTACTTACTAACATGCATCATAAAACCATTGCCATGCTTGTGGCTCCTATGTTGTGTCTCAGTACCCTCGGTTACGCTCAGGAAGCTGATGCCGATGCTGATGCCGGTGCCGCAGCTTCAGAAGACGTTAAAGAGGCAGTCAAAGGAGAGGAAATTGAGGAGCCTGCTAAGCCAGAAAAGCTAGATCCTAGTGAGGCTAGCATCCGAACCCGCCCAGATGCGCGGACCATGACACTTTCCATTCCTGCGCCACGTGGCCAGATCACGGATCGCTTCGGCTACTCATACGCTCAGAATACAGTCGTCTGGTATCCAGCACTTCAGATGAAGCAATTTGAAGATGAGTCAGATGAATTTGTTCTTGCGTGGGCTCGCGAGAGACTCGCTATCATTGATAAAACTCTAGGTACTAATATCACGCTCACAGATAAGAAAATTCTTGAGCACTACCAACATCGCCGCTGGCTACCAATGCCGTTTAAAAAAGTGGTCAGAAACTGGGATCGTACGAGAATTGAGAAAAAATTCATCGATGGGATCATCCTACACCCTATTTATCAGCGTGTCTATCCGCAGAAATCAAATGCTGCTCATATCATCGGCTACACAGGTAGTACCAGGCGTAACCTAGAAGAAGGTCCTATTAACTACGGCGACCCGCTCTTCTGGGAAATGAAGGGGCGCGCAGGCCTCGAGCACACATTTGATGACGTGCTCAAAGGAAAAAATGGCCAACTCAAGCTCCAGTACAACAGTATGGGCCAAGAGGTGAGCCGTGAAGAAACAGCTCCAGAACCAGGTGGCACCGTGGTTACGACTATCGACATGGATTGGCAACGCCGTGCAGAGTCTGTCCTTAGTAAATACTGCAAGCGTGGTGCTTTCGTAGTCATCGATATAGAGAGCGGAGATGTCCTCGTACTAGCATCCCGTCCATCCTATGATCTAAATCTCCGCGTGCCTTTTATGAAGCAAACAGATCTAGATAAGCTTCTGAATGATCCAGCTAAACCACTCTTTGCCCGTGCCTTCCAGGGCCAGTACCCACCAGCATCTGCCTTTAAGGTAGTCACTGGTCTAGCAGCTCTGCATACAAAAGGGATCACCCCTTGGGAGAAAATTGAGTGCCCAGCCTTCATTAAGCTCGGTAACATCAAGATGTATGATTGGTCACGTGCCAACCGTGGTCATCTAGATATCAAAGCAGCCATCACCGTTTCTAATAACCCATTCTTTATTCAGGCATCCCTTGCCTCAGAGAGGCTTAGGCCAGGTTACTTTATGAATTTAGCCAGTCAGTTAGGATACGGTACACACACTGGTTTGCCACTGCACGGTGAAAAGCCAGGCAGCATCCTTACAGAAGAATATGCCCAGCGCACCTTTAATAGAAGTATCAAACAGGGTGATATTGCCAATGCATCTATCGGTCAGGGTGCAATGTTAGCCACTCCTCTCCAAGTAGCGCAGAGCATGGCAGGCATAGGTAATGAGGGTGTGCTGCCGAAGCTTAATCTCATCAAACAGCTTCAAAACTCTCGTGGTGAAATCATCATGGCGAGTAAAACCAGTGTCAGATACAATACACGTATTGATAAGAAACTTATTAAGTACATCAAGGACGGTATGTTCCGCGTGGTGAATACCTCTAAGGGTACTGGTAAGCGTGCTGCTACATCCTATTCAGTCATCTGTGGTAAGACAGGCACAGCTCAGTGGGGGCCGCCTAGTCAGAAACAAAACCTAGCATGGTTTGCTGGTTTCTTCCCATTGAATAAGCCTAAGTACGCATTTGCAGTACTTTATGAGGGAGCACCTTTTGAGACCATCTCGGGTGGTAAAAAAGCGGCCCCGATGGTACCAGCATTCTTTAACCCACTCAGTGGCGTAGCATTCAACAGACACTACGTTTCTAAGAAAGCACTTATCATTCCTGATCTCGGTGACGACGACGAGTTAGAAGAAACTACTGCCACATCAAGAGAGCCAGGTAAGGCTATCTTAGTAGATGAAATCGAAGTCCCAGAAGCTAATATCCCAGATGATCCATCGCTCAATGCACCACGAGCAATGGTCGTAGAAGAAGCACCAGAGCCTAACCCGGTAGAGGAAACACCAGCACCTCCTGAACAAGAAGACTCCAGTTTAGAAACACCATACACCCCGCCAGCCGAGGTAAACCCTGATGCACCAGCTTCCATACCAGACTCAGAACCACCAGCTATTCCTATTGATGAAGATATTCCGGCATTAAGAGAACTTCCATTAGGTGTAGATAGGGATGTTGCCACACCAGATCCTCCCGCCAGAGCTATTCCTGTAGAATAAAATGCTGAAAACACCTCACTACTTTCTATCTTTACTACTCATTGATACATTGTAGTAATACCTATTCTAGCTAGTAAAGATTAGACGAACGCGCATGTATATTCTTAAGAAACTTTTTAAACTCCGGGATCAAGGAGACAAATCTACAGATACTGATAAACCATTTCTTGAGCACCTTGAGGACTTACGCGATGTCGTCGTAAAAGTAGTCATCACCTTAGTCATTGCTACCATCGGTTGTTACGTATTTCGTAGCTCACTTATGGATGTGCTACGTAAGCCTATCGAGGAAGTCTGGACACAGGCCCAAGAGACCAAGCTACCTGAGGCCATCTCACCAAGCATCTGGGAGCAGGCGAAAACGGCAGCAGACGCCACCAGAACATTCACTCCACAGCAGCAAGAAGCATTCTATACACAGTTTGAGGACGAAAAACTCCGTGACTACGCACAGACCGCTACCTACTACCGTGCCGCACTTCTCATCAAAGACACAAAGAAGCGAGATGACTTCATAGCGAACTTCCCTGAGACAGATGAGGATACTAAAAAACTACTCAATCTACTTATAGAAAAGCAACCCAGCGCCGCGCTCAACGCCAAAGGTGACGTCGTATACATGCGCTCGCTGAAGCCCACCGAGACCTTCATGCTTGCCATCAAGCTCTCGCTCTTTGCAGGTGTCATCATTTCCTTCCCTCTCCTACTCTATTTCATACTACAGTTCATACTACCTGGGCTCAAAGACAATGAACGTAAGGCACTCTGGCCAGCCATGCTTATAGGCTTCGGGCTCTTCCTCATTGGTGTCCTATTCTGTTACTTTGTAGTACTTCCTAAGGCACTAGACTTCTTCTACAGCTACTCTGCTGGACTCGGAGTGGAGAACGAGTGGCGTATTGGTGACTACATCACCTTTACCACCCAGTTTACTCTTATCTTCGGTCTAGCGTTCGAGCTACCAGTCGTCGTTATGACACTCGTTAAGCTCGGTTTACTCAGTTATCAGACCATGAGTAATACCCGCTCGTACGCAGTACTTACCATCTTCGTAGTTGGTGCCATTATCACCCCTACAGGTGATGCCCTCACCCTTTCCCTACTAGCGTTACCAATGTATATCCTTTACGAAGGATGTATCTGGCTAGCCTATTTCAATAATAAAAAAGAAGCAGCGCGTGAAGCTAAAGATGAGGCTGACATGATCGCCTACAACGAAAGAAAAAAAGGAAATGGTGAAGATAATGACGACGACGACGACCATGATGATGATCCTGACCCTACCAAACCTACCGACCCAGTTCATGTTGGCGGCTCTAAAGAATCTAACCAAGATGATGACAATAGCATCCCTGCCCCTGTCACAGTCCCTGGTAAAATTCCTACCGATGCCAAAGGTCACCTTACAGAAGACCTAGACGATCCACACGCTGGCCACACCTTCGGCGAACATGACCACGATATGTTCACTTCAGAATGTGAGTTAGATTCAGATCCATTTGAAAAGCGCATTAAGAAAATCCGAGAAGAGCAAGAAGCGTATTGGGCTAAAAAAGCAGAAGAGGGAATTGATGACGACGACCACCTCTTAGATGATGACTACTTTGCTGACGGCCACTTCAATGAAGACCATACCTATGAAGAAGGTGATGAATTCGATGACGGCGAGTTAGAAGACTTCTCAAAATCCATTGAAACCATCAAGCAAAAGTTAGATGGTGTCATCGAGCCGGATGAAGGCTCGGATGATGCTGAGGAACTCAAAAATAACCAACAATAGATCACCACATATATGTATTCCATGACTGGATTTGGCAGAGGCGAGCACGCCACATCTGCCCTCATAGCTCGAGTAGAGCTTAGCTCTATCAACCGTAAACAAGCCGAAGTCATCGTCCAGATGCCTCGCATCTACAACGAGCTAGAAGCAGACATCCGTAAGCTTGCACTAGAGAAAATCTCTCGTGGCAGACTCACTATTAACATCCAGCTAGAGCCAGCCACGGACGCCAGCTCGGAACTAAAAATAGACACCAACAAAGTGCTAGCACTCCAGGCAGAGATCCAGCGTCTCAATGACCTACCAGATGCTGGACTTGAGCTAAAGCTCACGCCAGCAGACATACTGCGCTTGCCGGACATACTCACCACCGATGATAACACCGCCGACTTAGTCACCGCTAAAGAAGCCATCATCCCAGCCCTAAAAGCTGGTCTAGTATCCTTCATGGAGATGCGTGCCAGCGAAGGTAGCCACCTCAAGCAAGACACCCTAGACCGTCTTAGCGAGCTAGAATCTGAGGCCAAGCAGATAGAAACGCACTCCCCCTCCGTATTAAAAAAACACCGTGAAAACCTCCATAAAAGACTCAAGGAAAGCGGACTAGAAATTGATCTAGCAGATGATCGGATACTTAAAGAGGTCGGCCTCTTTGCTGAGAAGTGCGACATCTCAGAAGAGATCACTCGCCTAGACTCACACTTCACAAAGTTCCGTGACTATCTAGACTCTGACCAGCCAGCTGGTAGATCTCTAGACTTCCTCTGCCAAGAGCTCAACCGCGAGTTCAACACCATCGGCTCCAAAGCCAATGACGCACAACTTGCCCAGCACGTAGTCAACGCCAAGACCCAGCTCGAGAAAATCCGTGAGCAGATCCAAAACGTAGAGTAGTCCGCCGCCTACTCGCGGATCTACTGGCATTCCCCAGTACCTACTCACCATTCACCATTCAATGCCTAGCCCAGAAAAATGGAAAGCTCTAGAAGCACGCATGCTCAAGCTCGGTATTCTACCCGCTGACCTCACAGAAAAGTTTATCCGTGGCTCAGGTGCAGGTGGCCAGAAAATCAACAAGACCGCTAGCTGTGTCTACCTCAAGCACACACCCAGCGGGATCGAAGTAAAATGCCAAGCAGAACGCTCGCGTGAGCTAAACCGCTTCATCGCCCGCAAAGAACTCTGCGAGAGCTACCAAGAGAAAATCCTAGGCATCCAGTCAGCCCGTCAGCAAGCCCGCGAGAAAATTCGCCGTCAAAAACGCCGCCGCTCCCGCCGCCAAAAAAACCGCATGTTAGATGATAAATCCAAACACAGCGAAAAGAAACAAAACCGCCGCGGACCGAACGGTAACGATTAAATTAAGCGACATTAAGATAAGTTTCTAAAAAGAATTAATGAAAGTTCACAGCGTGTGTTACTGAGCCTTCAGGCTATAGTCTGTTTGGCATTCACACTGGTGGCATTGAAGCTTAATTTTTTTAGGCATGCTATTGGCCATTACTGTTAGAAGTATAGGAGGCACTACTACCATTGCTACCATTGCCATAGCTGACCCTTGTCCACCATCCACTGATTGAGCTGAGGCGAAAAACATCAAGATGATAATGCCTACTAGAATGACTACGCTAAGCCATGGCGCGATGCGTTTTAGAAAGCTCGCGGGCTTAGACATTCCAGTAAAAAGATTTACCTTAGTACTCATCTGAGAGGAGCACTTGGGACATAACTCTGGGATATGTTCTGGCCATTGACTAGGTATTAAATTTTGTAATTTAATGGAACGGGCTAACTTCATATCTACATAGAATAATGGGCATCCGAATTTAGACAATTATAAATGCAAAGTTGGATTATAACCTCTCAAAAAGGATGAGATAAAATGATCCTTCTAAAGGTGTTGTTTCATGAAGTGGATAGCTCTGACCACTGCATCTCGTGGGGTGAGAAATGTTCCGATGTGGCCTTTGCCTTTTACCCAATGAATGGTGTGCTCTATGCTCAGGTCATCTAGACGTGCCTGCCACTTCTCGACGTGTGGGTGTGGGCAGAGTGTGTCTTTGGCTCCATGGTAGACGAAGACTGCGGGGAAGTCTTCTGTGACGCTGTCTACTGGGGTGGCTGATCTGTAGCGGTCTACGTCCTCTTGCCAAGGATGGCCCATGAGCTGCTGGACTAGTGGGTAGTCTGGGTCTAGCCGCATGAAGTGGGGAGCGCCGCCAGCAACGACGGAGCGGATACTAACGTTCTCTGGCATTTCTGACTTTCTGATAGCAGCTAACTCTGCGAGATGACCACCAGCGGAATAACCAAATATGGCGGTGCGCTGCATGTCTATGTGGTATTTCTCTGCGTTCTTACTCAGCCAATTGATCGCCTCTAATAGATCATCAACTGGTGCGGGGAAAACATATTCTGGAGCTAGACGATAGGTGATACTAAATACAGCAAAGCCTTCTTGCGCGATCGGCTTCGCGAGCTTTTTCATCTGGTAGCGGTTGTCATTCTCAGCCCAGCCACCACCGTGCACTAGTAGGACTACTGGCAAGGATTTGGAATCAGGCTCAAGATCTAACAGTGGTAGATAGAGGTCACCGTGAAGCTCACAGTCCCAGTCATCTGGTGTGAAAACGATGTCCTCAGTTAACTGGTATTCGCAGGGATCTTGATCTAGCCCTAGCTCTCGGCGAGTGCGTCTCACGCAGCCAGCATTCATGACCTCACCCAGTGAGATCAGTCCACGTACGAGGTACTGGTAGGCTGACTTTTGAAATTTCATCAGCGCAGGAAAACAAATTGGCTACTTATTACTAGTCGTAAATACGCCTTTGATCTTGCGATAGGCTTTTTGCACTGCTCCTAGTGTCTTTACGGTATTGTGGCGGTAGTTCTCATTCGCATTCATTATGATAGCACGGCATCCACTGGGTGAGACGTGCTCGCCGTGGTGCGTGCCTGCATCTGCTCGGAAGAAGTCTCCAGCCTTTAGGAGTACACCATCAGCTTCGAGGTCTCCTTCTATAATATAAGCCATTTCCACACCGTGGTGATCATGCTCGGGGAAGATGCTTCCTGGAGCTACCTCTATCATGGAGACGGCAAAGCCATCAGACTTACGGGCTGAAAGTTCTAATAGTTTAGCGCCACCTTTTACTGGAAGGTTGATCCATTCTTGGCCGTCAGCTCGCACTAGCTTGATGCCTTCTTCTAGCTGTGGTTCTAGCCTAGAAGACTTTACACGGGCAAGTACTTGTGATTTCACCACAGGTGAGATCTGCACATCCCCGAAATGGTGGACAGCGGATGCTAATGATAACTCAGAGCATGTGTCCACCATGGAGGTGAATGCCTGCTTGTCTGCATCCTCAGCGGTAAGCACCCAGCCATCATAGGCTAGCTGATGCTCAGCGGTGAACCCCTCGGTGGCGAACTGAACCGCTAAATCTTCTATTTCTTGTCTCTTCATTTCAGATATTGAGTTAGCGTTATTTGCTGGTGATACATTGCTTTAGTTTCAGTAAACCGCGTCGGATACGGGCTTTGACTGTGCCTAGTGGGGTGTTCAGCTTTTCAGCTGCTTCCATCTGGGTGAGACCTTCATAAAACACCAGTTCTATAGCGGTTCGCTGGTCCTCATTGAGTTCATTGACTCCTGCGAGTAGTTCCTCATTCGGGGTCTGCGGTGAGTGATCAGTCACCTTCGCGCGGGTGGTAAATTCTTGTTTGATTCCGTCCATCCCCTCGCTACGTCTGACGAGCTTTCTGTAGCGGTCGTAAGCTTTATTTCTGGCGATGGTTGCCATCCAGTTAGTCGGCTTACCCAGATGTGGACTGTACATTTTTGCTTTATTATAAATAGCGATAAAGCTGTCCTGAAGGATGTCCTCGGACTCGGACTTATCCTTAAGAATGCTGACGATGACTGACATGAGCAGGCCGGCGTGGGCATCGTAGAGTTCTGCCAGAGCGTCGGCATCCTTCTTAGTCAGACGTTGCAGGAGATCTGCGGTCGCCTTGACTGATAAGTTTCCATCAGCATCGTATCTAGGTACTGATTCTGATTCTGAGTCTGTGTGCTCTTTTTTCATCTCATTGTACCTACTAGCCGAAGGCTGCTCGCGCTTGGGTTTCGATGTTGTGAATATTGAATGTGTTAATGTCAATGTCATCAATCACAAAACGCTGATTTGCTCGGCTTAGATGCATTATTTTTTACCTGCTATTTATGAGAACTTCTGAAAACTCCCGATATTGCTGATTCTGTTATTAGATTTGAAAGTTTGCAAGCAAAGCTTGTATGTTCAACTATGCGCCTTGCTCTACTTGTTTTATTCTTTTGCATCAAGATCGCTAGTTTCCAGAAGGCCCCTTATATGAGAGTCAGATCGGCTCCTAGGAAACCACCTTCTTGGAGTTTTTGGCGATATTCTAGCGCCACTTTATGATGCTGTGCGCGCTTCTCTCCAGACATTTTGTTTAAATGACTGACCATCATCTTCATCCGATACTGATTGTTGAAAAACTCACGATGGTCATCGATAAAGCTCCAGAATAATGCGTCCCAGACATCACACCATTCGCCGGCTTTGTAGTCTGACATCTTTTTTAGATAATTTGATCCACTGAGATATGGCTTTGTCACGAGCAAGCCACCGTCACTGAACTGGCTCATCCCGTAGACATTTGGCACCATCACCCAGTCATAGGAATCGACGAACATTTCAGAAAACCACTGAAAGACATCATCTGGCTGCACGCGGAGAAGAAGGAAGAAATTCCCTAATACCATGAGGCGCTCGATGTGATGGGCGTATCCATCTTGCTGCACTTTTTCTAGAACATCATCTACTATCGGAATACCTGTCTTATTATTATAAATAGACTTCGGCATACGGTCAGTGAACTTCCAGAAATTCTGAGTCCTGAGATAGCGTCCGTGCATCTCGTACATGATCGACATGTACTCGCGCCAGCCGATGATCTGACGAATGAAGCCTTCCTGGTTATTGATTTCCACTTTATATTTATCGCCCATTTCTAGAGCTCTATCTACGATCTGCTGCGGAGTGAGTAGTCCGGTATTCAGCATCGGTGTGAGCACTGAGTGGTAGAGAAATTTACTCCTGTGAGTCAGTGCATCTTCGTAGGTTCCGAAGAGCGTGTAGCGTTCTTCTAGAAATTCATCTAGCCATGCTCCAGCGCTCTCATGACTGATAGGGTAGACGAAATCTGAGTAGCCGCCAAATACACGAGTACCCTGCTCTGTGAGGTCTGTAGCGCATTGCGCTATGGTGTTTTGCTCTTCTTTAGTCTGGTGGATCTTAGGCTCAGTCGGTGGCTGTGCCTTAAGTGGGAACTTTTTCCGGTTCTCATCATCGTAGCTCCAGCGTCCTCCAGCAGGGTTCATCTCATCATCTACGAGTACCATCATCCGCTTGCGCTGTGCTTCATAGAATGTCTTCATGAAGGGCTTCTTCTTATCCTTGAAAAAGCTTCTGCCCCATTCCTTGGGTGTGAGAAATCCTGGCGTGTCTAGTTCATTAAAAATGATACTATTTCGCATACAGAAAATGTTCAATCTACGCTCTAATAAGTCATCTACTAGTCTGCAGCATACTATCTCGCTAACATCTGCTAGATCTAGATCCTGAAAGCCATCTACTACCTCTAGGTCACGGCTCATCTTATAGATAGCCATAGACGCATGGTGGAGTAATAGCTTCTTCGCATGTGGCACTAGTGGCCATTCTTTATCACCACCTAGAATGAGAGGCTCTTGTACTAGTAATGTATTGTCAGCCACCTCCAGAACTGGATGTTCTGCGAATAACTGATGAGGAAAGATGAGTCCTAGTTTCATGATGTTTCTGATTGTTTTACTACTCTGCGGGACTTCCAGCCACTAGCTAGACGCTTCAGCATCTGCGGGAAAATGATAAAGTGTAATGGATAAACTGAATACCAATATAAACGCCCCAACAGTCCCTTCGGCCTAAATGTCGCGGTTTGGTGCATTACGTCACCGTCTATCTCGTAGTCTAACCACGCCTCACCAGGTAGCTTCATTTCTGCATAGAGGATGAGTCTCCCGCGCTCGCGGTCAGCTAAGATGACTCGCCAGAAATCTAGTGCATCACCGGTGTGAAGCTTCGTAGGGTGTCGTCTGCCACGGCGCATGCCTATGCCTCCTACCATCTTATCCATTAGCCCGCGGATCTCCCATGCAGACTGCATGGATGGCCACCCTGTCTTACCTCCGAGACTCCAGATGGAATCCAGGCATTCGTCTCTGCTGGCAGTGATTTTACATTGACGCTTGTCTCTATGCACGCCGTGTTCTGGCACGTTGACATTCGCGAGCTGGTCATGGCTTAGTGAGCCGCTCACTAGAGAACCATACCAGGTGGAAGGTACACGATTCTGCGCAATCTTAGAAAATGCTCTCACGATAGCTTCGTCATAGCTTAGCATCTCTTGTGGGATGACCTCGCGGATCTCATTACTCTGACAGACTGTTTTCATGCTCAGGCTGTCGATGAGATTCCTAGCTAGGTAGTAGTTCGTAGCAGTAAACATTTTCACCCAGTGTGAGGAAACTTTAGCACTCATGAATGGCACAGGAATGATGAGACGCTTTAAGCCGCGGATCTTAGCGTATCTTCGCAGCATAGCGCCGTAGTTCATGGTTTCTGGTCCACCCACATCGTAGTCTTTTCCGATACATTCCTCGTTCTCCACGACTCCTACTAGATAGTAAATGATGTTACGGATAGCGATGGGCTGGCACTCAGTACGCACCCATTCTGGAGTGAGCATCACTGGTAGTTTTTCTACTAAGTCTCTGATGATCTCGAAGCTGCCACTACCGCTACCCACGATGATAGAGGCGCGTAGCGTGGTCAGTGGGATCTCTGAGGTGGCGAGGATATCTTTCACCTTTTCGCGAGATTTCAGGTGATCTGACAGTCTATCATTTTCTGATGTACGCTTGAGTTCTGAGGGTAATAGTGCTCCTAAGTAGACGATCTGGTCACAGCTTGAATCTTTCATCCATGCTGTGAAATGGTGAGCACACTGAGCCTCTGCATCGATGAAGTCACCCGCGCCACTCATCGAGTGAACTAGATAATAAGCAGCGTCTATCTTCTGGGTGATCTTAGGTAAATCTGAGCTACTAAGATCTGCCTCAATGATTTCTAACTGGTCTCCTAGTGAGCCTATGAGGTCTTCACGGATACGCTTTTTATTTCTGACAACAGCAATGATACGATAGCCGCGCTCGCCTAATGCATGGATGAGACGTGTCCCTATGTAGCCACTCGCTCCAGTGACTAGGACATTCTTCTGTGTAGCTTGGGGCTGTTTATCAGATCTATCCATATGAGTTCACGAGTGACTTCTTTATTTCAGAGCGCTCATTCCTCCGTCTACTTTAAATATCTGTCCAGTGACAAAGGCGGCATCTTCACTGATAAGGTAGTTCACCAGCCCTGCTATTCCAGTGGCGGTGCCTACTTTATTGATAGGGTGTCTGGATGCACATGCTTCACGCTTGGCATCGCTATTCAATAAGGCAGCGGCTAGTGGTGTGTCTGTTAGAGATGGGGCTATCGCGTTTACTCTTATGCCAGCTGGTGCTAGCTCACTGGCTAGACTCAAGGTGAGGCCTTCCACAGCAGCCTTCGCCATACTGATAGAAGCATGGAATGCCAATCCAGTCTGCGCTGCTACCGATGAGAACATCACTACCGATGGTCCGCCAGCAGTTTGAGATTTCTTCAGCTTAGGGAGTACTGCTTGGATCATCTTAGCCGCACCGAAGGCATTCACCTCCATATCCTCAAGCATATCCTCTGCAGTCATACGGTGAAATGGCTTCAGCCGAATCGTCCCTGGGCAATAAATCACTGTGTCTAGAACATCGGGTAAAACGAGAGTCTCGGCGTCGGTGTTTCGTGCATCATAGACTTGCTTACTAGTTACTGAAGCCGATATCTCATCAGGGCTACGCAACACTAGATGCACGTCATCGCCCGCTGCCAAACATTTACTAACAACCTCTGCGCCTATCCCACTATTACCACCTACGATTAACACCGTTTTATTCATGATCTCAACATGACACAAAACCAGATCAGCAGCAAACTAAGATTACTTATTTTTCAGAAAGTTCTGAAAGATGAAGCACTGCGACGTATAAATTGTTATACCACTACTATGAGCCTCCGTCATTGTCGCTCAGATCGCCTGATGGGCGTGAGTCTCTGAGTGAAGAATAGTGAACTGCCCAATAGACAGCAATACCAGCGAGTCCAAATACGAAGACAACAAAGCCCCACATCATTGGGTGAAACAAAAACAGATCCATTTCTTCGGATTCAAGTTTATCCGCATCTTTGAAGACAACCATACCCATTATGATATGAATAATGAATACAGCGATAACGTAGATAATAGCGAAACCACCTAGGCTATCAGCCATGGCGAGGGTGAGGTATTGTGGGTCGAGGATCATCATGATTTAGTTGTTAGAGTTATTCAATAATGGAGCTAATCCATATTGGATTTAGAAGTAATTAGTTAGAATGTCACAGTGCGCACGATAAGCTGAACTAAAAAGAAAAATATGCGCGCGATGCATCTAAATATGCTAGGTTAGCGTTCTAGCTGAAACATATGCTGGTAATCTAATAATGAAGAAACGACTATTACAATTATTTCCCTGGGTAGGATGGCTAGGACTCATCCTGTGTCTGGGCATCATTTCCATGGCTGGCTGTAGCATTAATACGACGATGAACGAACAGGTAACTACATACAATAAGGCGAAGTCTGAGGCGAACTCGAAGGCTGCTGAACTAACTCCAGAGCAGGCAGAGAAAGCGATACAGCAGGTGTCAGACTTTCTCTGCAATATTGGTTCTCAGGAATATATAGAGCGTGAAATAGCCAATGTTTATGCCGAAGATGCCTACCTTAATGACACGCTGAAGACGCTGACTAACAGAGAGCAGATCAGGGCACATTTTATTAAAACGTCTAAAACAATGACTGATTATTCATTGAAGATAGATGATGTTGCGACCACAGATAAAGGCTATTACTTCCGCTGGACGATGAAGTTTAGCGCTCCTAAACTAGCTAGGGGTGAAGAAATAATCTCAGTAGGCATGTCTCATGTCATTTTCGATAATGATGGTAAGGTGCTGCTCCATCAAGATTTCTGGGATTCATCAACCGGGCTGTTCGAGCATGTTCCACTAGTAGGTGGTGGTATTCGTCTGGTGAAGAAACGACTATAATATCTGAGATGAAAGAAGATCTTCAATCCCGCTCTGAACCCTCGATTAAATCTAGACTCCGTGACATGCTAGGTCACTGGCTAGACTCGGACTTCAAGCGTATAGAGAACCCGAGAGAACTGGCTGAGAAGGTGGACTGGGAGCGCTGTATTCCATTCATCATTCTCCATTTGGGACTGTTTTTCCTTATCTGGGTGGGCTGGAGCCCTACCGCAGTGATCGCCGCGATAGTGCTCTACGTGTTGCGTATGTTTGCCATCACTGGGTTTTATCACCGCTATTTTTCTCACCGCACTTTTAAGACTAGCCGCTTCATGCAGTTCGTTATGGCGGTCTGGGGAAATACATCACTGCAACGTGGCGCACTCTGGTGGGCGGCGAACCACCGGCACCATCATAAGCACTCGGACACCGAGGAGGATATCCACTCGCCAGGGGTCAAAGGCTTCTGGTGGTCACACATAGGGTGGATCACTTGTAAGCGAAATTTCCCCACAGACTATAGTCAGATTAAGGATCTCGCGAAGTACCCTGAACTGGTTTTTCTAAACCGCTATGATCAGCTGGTGCCTTATCTCTATGGTGCCGCTATGTACGGTCTTGGCTATCTGTTAGAGGCTTTCTATCCATCGCTCGGAGTGACTGCTGGACAGTTCTTCGTATGGACATTTTTCGTCAGTACGGTGTTCTTATTACATGGTACTCTGATGATAAACTCGATGGCACACGTCTGGGGAAAGCAGCGCTATGAGACTGATGACGATAGCCGGAACAGCTTCATTTTAGCCATCATCACTCTCGGCGAGGGCTGGCATAACAATCATCACCGTTACCCACACAGCACCCGCCAAGGCTTTAAATGGTGGGAAATAGACATTACTTATTATGGACTTAAAATCATGGCTTGGCTTGGTTTGATTAAAGATTTAAAACGTGTTCCAGAAAAGCTCCTTGAAGAGCACAATAACATCACATCCTAATATCTCACATGTCATCTGACAGCACTCAAAGCGAACGTAAGCCATCCGTCGCCATCATAGGACTCGGCATCTCTGGACTCGGCTGCGCCCACTTCCTCAAGGAGGATGTGGATCTCACTCTTTACGAGGCAAATGACTACATCGGTGGTCATACAAATACTGTCACCATCAAAGAAGGCAGTAAGGATGTGCCTATTGATACTGGATTCATGGTGTATAATGAAGATACCTATCCGCATCTAACAAAGCTATTTGCTGAGCTCGATGTAAAGACCAAGAAGACCTGTATGTCATTCTCGGTTAACCATCTGCCGGATGGACTGGAATACAATGGTGGTAAGATGAACGAGATCTTTGGCCAGCGCAAAAATATTTTTAACCTTAAGTTCTGGAAGATGCTTTTCAAGATAAAGAACTTCAATACAGATGCTCTTGAGGACATAGAAAATGAGGAATTACACAAGCTGACCCTGCGTGAGTATGTAGAGCACCGTGGTTATGGTGAAAATTTTCTCCGTTGGTATCTCGTTCCAATGGCATCTGCTGTCTGGTCTAGCCCACCGGATAAAATAGAACAATTTCCAGCGATCACTCTACTGAGATTCTGGAAAAACCATGGATTCCTAGCAGTGGGGAAACGTAAGCAATGGCGCACAGTCTGTGATGGGGCTAAATCTTACGTCACTAAAATCACAGCACCCTTCCGTGATCAGATTCAGATTAGTAACCCTGTCCAGTCAGTGAGACGTACTTCTGAGGGAGTAGAGGTCACCTCTAAAAATGGCATCGCTACCTATGACTACGTTATTTTCGGTACTCATGGTGATGACTCACTCAAGCTACTGGCTGATCCTACCGATACTGAGAAAGCAGTCCTTTCTGCCTTTAACTACCAGCCGAATAAAGCCGTGATGCACTCTGACATAAGCGTCATGCCGAAGAATAAGCCGTGCTGGGCATCTTGGAATTACGAAATCCAGCAGACTGATGAAGGGCTCAGAACCTCTACTCATTACTGGATGAACTCCCTACAAGGTGTCTCCGAGGAAACTGAATATTTTGTCACTATCAACCCGATACGTGACCCTAACAACGTGCTTAGAACTATCGAGTACCACCACCCACTTTTCGATCTAACAGCCATCGTGGCTCAGAAAGATATCCCGAAACTGCACCAGCAAGGTGTCGAGGAGACCAATACATTTTTCGTAGGTGCTTGGCAGAGGTATGGCTTCCATGAAGACGGGCTTCTATCGGCTGTGAACCTCTGTGAAATTCTGTTAGAGCGGGAGGTCTGGAAGTGAACTCGGCTCTGTATCAATGCAGAATCTTCCATAAAAGACTCCGACCAGTAGAGCGGGAATTCGCTTATTCGGTGTTTATGATGTCACTAGATCTCGATGATCTAGTGACTAACATCCTTGCTAAGAAGCACTGGCTCTTCAGCCAAAACAAATGGAACATCTACGCTATCCGAGATAGTGACTATCTCACTGAGGGCGGAGGTAGCATAAAGGAAAAGCTGCTCGACTACTTAGCTGATCAGGACATCGATCTAGATAAAGTAGCACGCATCACCCTGAAGACGTTCCCTCGCGTATTCGGCTATCAGTTTAATCCAGTTTCATTCTATTATCTCGATGATGCTGAGGGTAAGACCATCGCGGCAGTAGCAGAGGTCGGGAATACTTATCTAGAGAAGAAACTCTTTTTTATCGATGAGTCTCACAAACAAAATTGGCTAAGACTTAGAACTAATAAGGACTTCTATGTATCACCTTTTTCAGAGGTGGATGATTATTTTGATTTCCAAATCGGGCCTAAGGATGAAAAGTGGTCTATCAATATCAATGATGAGAATGATGATGGTCTAGTTCTAGTCAGCACGATCCGAGGTGTGAAGAAACCTCTCAGCTCAGCAAGGCTAGGCTGGTACATCGTTCGCTATCCTCTACTCACGCTCCGCGTCATTTTCCTCATCCACTGGCACGCACTCATCATGTGGATCAAAAAATTTCCGATTTCTAACAAAAAGACGACAGCATCACAGCAAACTGATGTCCTCCGTCCACACCAAAGTCTCACCAAAAAATAATCATGCCATCAAGTAAAGCCGATCCATCACCCTGCGAAACTAATCAGTATTGCTGGCAGCACAAAGTCATTCAGAAGATCTTAACAGGGATGCCTGTTGGCGGACTGTTGTTAAAATACAGCGACGGAACTTCTAAGCAATATGGAGAAGAAGGTCATGAAATAGAAGCAACGATACAGCTCAAGGACGACAATGAATTCTTCAGACAATGCGTGGCATACGGAAACGTAGGCATGGGTGAAGCCTACATGGCAGATGTCTGGGAGACTCCGGACATCAAGGCAGTCATCACCTGGTTCATCCGCAACATGCACGCGAAGATGGGTAAGAACGCGTCATCTAACAAGATAAAGAAGGTCAATAAATTTAAGTTTCTAAACAAGCTATTCCACATCGCACGCGCGAACACGATCCGTACTAGTAAGAAGAATATCTCTGAACACTATGACCTCGGTAATGAGTTTTATAAACTATTCCTCGACCCATCGATGACTTATTCTAGTGGCATTTTCACCGATGAAGACACCACACTCGAAGAGTCTCAGTATGAAAAATATGATGCGCTCTGCCGTAAGCTTCAACTCAAAGAAGACGACCATGTGTTAGAGATAGGCTGTGGCTGGGGAGGGTTCGCTTGTCACGCTGCTACTCACTACGGCTGTAAAATTACTGGAGTCACTATTTCACAAGAGCAGCTGAACTACGCACTCGACCGCGTAAAGAAAGCTGGCTTGGAAGACCGCGTGGAGCTAAGAATGCAGGACTACCGCGAGATCGAGGGGCAGTTTGATCATATTGTTTCTATAGAAATGTTAGAGGCGGTGGGAGATAAATATCTACCTGTTTACTTTAAAAAATGTAACGAGCTATTGAAACCAGATGGAGCGCTCGGTATCCAGATCATCACCGTTCCAGACTGTAGATATGAGGGACTCAAGCAGGGCGTGGACTTCATCCAGCGACATATTTTCCCGGGCTCACTGCTTCTCTCAACAGGCCGCATCGCGCAGGTGATGAAGAAGACTGGCGAGCTAACTGCCTTCCAGATAGATGACATGGGCATCGACTACGCGAAGACACTTAGCGCGTGGTACGACCGCTTCAACGCCGAACTCCCTACGGTAAGAAAACAAGGCTTCAGCGAGACCTTCATCCGTAAGTGGAACTACTACCTAAAGTACTGTGAAGCCGCCTTTCAAACGCGTAATATCTCCGTGGTGCAGGCGATCTATACGAAGCCTAACAATGAAAAGCTTACCCCTGTAAGAAACCATCCTTCTAGGACTAAAAATTAGCAGTTAATCGAAAATTTGACAGTAGAAATACCAGTAGAGAAAGAGCCAGGTAGACTCTCCAGGCTATGGAGGAAGTTTGTAGTAGCTCCTATCCAAAAGCAGCTGACTCACGGAACATCGAAAGAGAAGATAGCTCTTGCCATGGCTATCTCTCCCGTTATCTCAGCCTTTCCTGTGATGGGAACTACGAATCTGCTCAGTGTTCTTTTCGGCAGTATTTTACGCCTGAACATCCCCTTTTTGATGCTGTTCAAGAGCATTTTCTATCCATTACATCTGGGGCTTATTCTCGTCTTCATCCGCATTGGCGAGAATATGAATGGAGCTCCACATATCCCCTTCAGCGTCCCGCAGTTGTTGATGAAGTTTAAAGATGACCCACCACAGTTCACTAAGGACTTCGGCATGACCGCTCTCTACGGCATAGAAGCCTGGGCAGTCATCGCCCCATGGTTTGCCATTCCGCTCTATTTCATCTTTCATTACCTCCTCGTTAAGTACACAAACCGGAAACAGGTCACTATATGAATCTACCATTTTATAGAGGGCTTCGAGGCAATATCGCATTGCTATGTTGTAAGGGTTCCCAAGAGAATCATGCTGCATTTTTAGATGCTTTTTATCGATCACACAGCTAATTAAAATAAAATGATTAGATAACCTCCGCCAACCTAAATTAATTGAATTAAATACTTCTTATCCCCCATATTTCATCTTAAAAAATACGCTCGTTAGTTGGAACCTTTATTGCTAAAGGATTTTCGCAAAAAAACTAACCACTAACGAGCATGACAGATTGTAACCAAATTATTTTCCCTTTTGCAAGTAGCCAAAAAC
>CALJOJ010000028.1 GCA_937981665.1 uncultured Rubritalea sp. | reverse complement strand
GAGTGTTGTTTTCTCAACAACGGGAAGGTTCTTGGGGAATAACTCAGCTTTGGTTTTTCTTTTTCTTGACTCTTTTGATTTTTCCTCCTCCTGTGCGGATGTTATTTCGTCTTCGCACGGAAGAGGTTCTGGCTTTCCCATTTCAAGGCCCTCCTTAAATAATTCTTCTTGAGATGGATCTAAGCGTTCGCTCTTAGATCCGAAGAGCTGCTGTTGTAACCATTGCACCTGTATTTTGAGGCGCTGGATCTCTTCTTTGAGTAGTTCTGTTTCGTTATTGTCGATGTGTACATTATAACAAAACAGTCGAAAATAGTTAGAAAAAAATTGAGGAGATTTAATTTTCAGCACGATACCATTCACGGAGTTGAGCGCCCCTGAGGTCGACTCCATCAAGAAGTAGCTGAAGAGCCTCTGGAGCTAAGGGTAGGATTTGCTCATTCTTTTTTCCAGATGGAGGCCAATTGGAGGTTCCTTCCTCAAGTTTCTTTGCCACGACATAAATACCGGTACGATCAAAGTAGAGGATCTTAACCCGATTACGTCTTTTGTTAGAAAATGCGTAGAGGAATTGAGCATTAAGATTAGCGATGCTGAACTCGCGTAAAACGCCGGTGAGACCATCGGAGCTTTTACGCATATCGACTGGCGGTAGGATGACTCGGATTTTAATGCAGATGAAGATAAATTAATCATAGACCGCAAAGCTTATTCTGATTTCAGAACCTGACTAGGTGGCTAATTTAAAGACGCTTACATTTCATTCATGACGATAGAATGAAGGGAGATAGAAGATGGTTGAAGTTTTAAAAACAGAAAACCTCGATAATGAAAGATTATCGAGGTTCAGAAAGTGATAAAGCAGGCCTACTAGGACTCGAACCTAGAATGACGGAATCAAAATCCGGAGTGTTACCATTACACCATAGGCCTGTTGATGTGTTACTCTCGTAACGGGGCAAATGATTAAGGGAAGAGTCGATAATGTGCAACCCTAAAGTGTATGAATTGGTGATTTTTCTGCCTTATGCTTACTTATACTCTAGTCTGATACCGTTGATTAGGCGCTCGTTCTTTTCGTTTACTAAGATGGCGCGGATATTATAACCACCGATGAAGCGATTTTGACTTGATTTAAAATCTAGCACCAGTGCGCCTTTGTCTTTGTGACTGAGTATTTTCCAGGTGAGCTTCTTGCGGCCTATTTTATCCGCTCTGAGAGTGATGCTGACGGGGTTTATTTTGTTGATCTCTGAAATGGGTTTGGTTTCTGAGAGTTTGATTTGTTGTTCGCGTTCTTTTTTGAATTTGATGCGGATGTAGTCGCCTTGGGTTTTGGATTTTAGTTCTTTGTCATCATATTTAGTTGAGGTGGTGAGGAGAGTGGGCATGGCAGCTTCTAGAACGAGGCGGTAGTCAGCTTCTTCGGCATCTATCGAGGAGTCTACTATTTCTGATTCGATATCTACGCCGTCTTTATCAAAGGTCATTTTTACGCTGAACTGGACATCACCTGTTACGGTGGCAGTGAATTCTATTTCTCTTTGACCGAATTCTACTTTATGCGTTGATGTAAATCCTGTGAGTGAGGTTTTTTTCTGTACCCATTTGGTAGAGGTGGAGTCTTTTTCACGACGTTCTATGTGGAGCTCGGTTTGTACTGGCCAGCTGGAATTGATGCGCTGGTTTTTACGTGGTGAGAAGAAGAGCTTGATCCGCCCTGCTGTGTCGACACCCATATCAAAGCCTGATCCCTTGAAGCCAGCGTAGTAGCTGGTCCAGCCATCTTCCTTGAGACTGGGGAGCGCCTTTGCAAAGGTGAGGGGATGTAGGTTAATCCATAAGGCGATGATTACGGTTAGGAGGATGGTGCGTTTCATGGGTAATATCTGCAGGTTTAATAAAGTTAGCTAACAGTATGCCAGTATTTGAAATTTAGAGAAAGCTCTATTTTCATCCTAAGGGTTTATGTTTCAGTTGACCGTGTTTTTATGATGGTTTCGTTGTTACGTATGGATGCGAAAAAGCCCGCTAGGATTTCTCCTGGCGGGCTTTGGTTTGGTTGATTGTGTAGACTGTTAGATCAGCACTAAGCTTTTGCCTTTGGTGTGCTGGCAGCTTCGTGTTGCTCTTCAGCAGTTTCCATTGCCGCCTTGGTCTTAGGGATGACACGGATGAGCTTCTTGCAGGTGGCTTCCCAGTTCTCTAGGAGCTCAGTGGCTCTTGGAGACTCTGTGAGCTTAGCGTGGTCCTCGATGAGGGCTTTGGCTTCTGCGATGTCTTGCTCACGCTGGACAGGAAGGGCTACTACCATTTCTGTGTTGATACGTGACTGGAATACTCCGTCTTCATCATAAACGTAGGCAGTACCACCTGACATACCAGCACCGAAGTTCTGGCCAGTGGTTCCGAGGATGACTACGAGACCATTGGTCATGTATTCACATCCGTGATCACCGGTGCCTTCTACTACAGCTTGTGCTCCAGAGAGTCTTACCCCGAAGCGCTCGCCTGCACGACCATTGATGAAGAGTCTTCCGCCAGTGGCACCATAGAGACAGGTGTTGCCTACGATGGAGTTTTTCGCTGGGTCGAACTGGTGTCCGGTGTGTGGTCTCACTGTGATACGTCCACCTGACATGCCTTTACCAACGTAGTCATTCGCTTCACCGATGACGTTCATCTGAATGCCGTGGCTGAGGAATGTTCCGCATGACTGACCAGCTGAACCGGTGAGATTTAGCACGATAGATCCACATGGTAGACCGTCTTTGCCAAACTTTTCTGCAACGCGACCTGAGAGTCTTGTTCCGAGGTTACGGTTGGTGTTGATGACTTTGTAATTTAGTTCAATGGGTCCTCTGTCAGCTAGTTCGCTGATGCACTTGATATCTTGTTTCTCGTTGATGTCTTCGAGGATGTTAAGGTCTAGCTCTGGGATGTGGTTGCCGTCGTTACGCTCTTCTGCGCAGATTCTGGCGATCTCATCTTCTTTAAGGTTGAATGCTTCTGCAGTGGCTGGGATGACGTTCTTTAGAACTGGCGCAAGGTCGACCATGTTTGCCTTTGGATGCTCTGGTACGTGACGCTGCTTGAGGAATTCTGGGTGACCGATGAGGTCGTCTAGATTTCTGACTCCGAGCTTAGCCATGATTTCACGGCATTCTTCTGAAACAGCGTTGAAGAAGTTTACGACTTGTTCTGGCGTTCCCTTGAACTTTGCTCTCCACTTAGGATCTGTCGTGGCAACACCTACTGGGCAGTTGTTGAGGTGACATTTACGTACGTAAACACAACCCATGGCGATCATGGCGATGGTTCCGAAGTTAAACTGCTCAGCACCGAGGATGGCTGCGGTGATGATGTCTTTGCCGTTCTTCATGCCGCCGTCGGTTCTGAGGGTGACCTTAGAGCGGAGGTTGTTCATGGTGAGTGTCTGCTGAGCTTCTGCTAAGCCTAGTTCCCATGGGAGTCCACAGTGCTTAGTAGATGAGAGCGGAGATGCTGCAGTGCCGCCATCGTGACCAGAGATCAGGATGTTATCTGCTGAGGCTTTAGCCACACCAGCTGCTACTGTACCTACACCAGCTTCAGATACGAGCTTCACTGTGACTTTCGCTGTTGGGTTGACTTCTTTTAAATCATGGATGAGCTGTGCGAGATCCTCAATAGAGTAGATGTCGTGGTGTGGTGGTGGGGAGATGAGCTGAACACCTGGCTGGGTGTTTCGCAGTCTCGCGATGATGCCGTTGACTTTATGTCCTGGTAGCTGGCCACCTTCACCAGGCTTAGCGCCCTGTGCCATCTTGATTTCTAGCTCATCAGCATTTACTAAGTAATGTGCTGATACACCGAAGCGACCAGATGCTACTTGCTTAATAGCTGAGCGAGCGAGGTCTCCGTTAGGGTAAGGGAGGAATCTCTTAGGATCTTCTCCACCTTCTCCAGAGTCAGACTTCGCGCCGATGCGGTTCATTGCGATAGCGAGTGTCTCGTGAGCTTCTGGTGAGAGTGCTCCCATAGACATGGCTGCTGTGGTGAAACGTCTGCGGATGTCTTCGATAGGCTCTACTTCCTCGATAGGTACTGGGCCTGATGAGAGTGGTACGAACTCTAACAGATCCTTAATGGTGACTGGTAGTGTTTCAAGTGATGCCTGGACGTATGCCTCGTAGTCTTCTTTTTTGTTGTCTTTTACGAAGGTGTGGAAGTTCTTGATGACATCGGTCGTGATAGAGTGACGCTCACCAGTCTTACGGTAGCGGAAATAGCCTGGGTCACCTAGTGAAAGTGCTTCTGTAGCGGGCACACCTTTTTCGATAAGGTCAGCATAGGCTGCCTTGTGGCGGATGATGGACTCATCCGCTATCTGGCTGAAGCCGATGCCTGCGATGCGTGACTGACATGCTGTGAAGCAGAGGTCCATGACGTCTGAGCCGATGCCGACTGCTTCGAAGATCTGAGCGCCTTGATAGGAGTTGAGCACTGAAATACCCATCTTAGACATGATCTTAAGGAGACCTTTCTCAAGCGCCTTGCGGTAGTTCGCCATTGCCTTCTCAGGAGTCATGTCTTCACCGAGTTTCTTCTTGGTGTCATTTTCAACGATAGATCTAACAGTAGCGTAGCCGAGGTACGGGCAGACTGCGGTAGCACCGAAGCCGAATAGACAAGCTATCTGGTGGGTGTCGCGAGCTTCAGCGGTCTCTACTACAATGGATGCACGCATTCTCTTCTTCACTCTGTTGAGGTGGTGATGCACCGCTCCAGTGATAAGGAGTGATGGGATAGCCACGCGCTCAGAAGATGATGCACGGTCTGAGAGGATGAGAATATCTACGTCTTCGTCGACAGCAGATTCTACTTCTTTACAAACTGCTTTGACTGCTTTTTCGAGAGCATTAGCTCCATCTGTTAGAGCCCAAGTAGTGTCGATGATGCGGCTATTGAAGCCGTGCTCACCCATTTGCTTGATACGGTCCATCTCGTGTTCCAGAAGGATGGCGGAGTTTAGCGCAAGTACACGAGCGTGTGCTGGTGACTCTTCGAGGAGGTTACACTCAGCACCTAGTCCAGCAGAGAGAGACATGACTGCCCACTCACGGATAGGGTCGATAGGTGGATTCGTCACCTGAGCGAAGAGTTGCTTAAAGTAGGTGAAGAGTAGACGTGGATGCTCGGAGAGAACTGCGAGCGGAATGTCGTCACCCATAGAGTAGACTTTTTCCTGTGCACCTTGAATCATTGGGGGGAATACCATGTCTAGCTCTTCTTCACTGAGAGCATTTGCTATCTGGATACGTGAGAGAGTCACTGCGTCTACGTCAGTCGCTGGCACATGTGGCTCTGCTGAGACGTAGTCTTTGAGGTGGACTTGATTTTCATCGATCCAGCGTCCGTATGGAGCCTGCTTAGCGAGTCTTTCTTTCACTTCGCGGTCTTGCTCTAGCTTGCCTGTTTTAGTATTAGCGACGAGCATTTCACCAGGTCCGAGACGTCCTTTTTGGATAATATTTGCTTCAGAGCATTCAATACATCCGATTTCAGAACCAATGTAGAGTAGGCCATCATCAGATAGGGCGAAGCGTGATGGGCGGAGACCGTTACGGTCAAGACCAGCACAGATCTTCACGCCGTCAGTGAATACGAGTCCTGCAGGGCCGTCCCATGGCTCAGCAAATGAACGGTGAAACTGGTAGAATGAGCGGATGTCCTCAGAGATCTCAGTGTCATGGCGGTACGCAGGTGGTACGAGCATGCACATGGAGTGCTCGATGTCGCGGCCAGAGAGGGTAAGTAGCTCTAGGCAATGGTCGAGTGATGCAGAGTCAGACTCTTGGTCAGAAAGTAAGTTCTTCACGAGGTCGATGTCATCGCCCCAGATGTCTGATGCGAAGAATTCCTCACGTGATGACATCCAGTTACGGTTACCGCGGACGGTGTTGATCTCGCCATTGTGTGCTAGCATGCGGAACGGCTGACCAAGTGGCCATGCTGGGAATGTATTCGTAGAGAAACGCTGGTGGTATACCACTATAGCGGTCTCGAAGTCTGGGTTCTGCATGTCGAGGTAGAATGCCTTAAGTGTGGCTGGCATCGCGAGTCCCTTGTAGCCGATAAGACGGCTTGAGAAACTAGGCATATAGAAATTTTCGATCTTCGAAGTGCCGTGCTCGATGGTACGACGCACGAGGTAAAGCTGACGCTCGAAGGCGAGTTCATCCATGCCCTCAGGCTTAGTCATGATGAGGTGCTTGATGATAGGGCAACTCTTCTGAGCCTTACCGCCGAGCTCGTTCTTAGCCACAGGGACCTCTCTCCAGCCGATTATCTCGATACCGCGCTCTTGGAGAGTCTTCTCCGTGAGAGTGATGATCTCATCAGCAGCTGCTGGGTTATCATTTGGTAGGAAAAACACACCTACAGCGAGGTCTGCAGCGTCGTTAACAGTAGCGCCGAGTTTCTCTGCCTCTTGTTTGAAAAGTTTGCGTGGAATCTGTGAAAGGACACCAGATCCGTCACCAGTCTTCATGTCTGCATCCACACCACCGCGGTGAGTCATGTTGCAGACGGATTCGATAGCTTTGCATAGAATATCATAGGATGGAACGCCTTTGATGTTAGCAATTGCCCCCATTCCGCAGTTATCTTTTTCATTCGCAAATGAGTGTAGAGATCCTGTGGAGTCTGGAGTGTAGTTAGAGTTATATGGTGTCATGCTGTAGAGATGGTTATTGTTGAACTTTCAGCGGGAGGCTATGGGGCGGAAATATAAGCCCAGAATGGAGGTTTTGCCAAGAGTGAACTTTGTCCACATGGCTCCCGGATGAGGTTTTTCGCAACGCTAATGACTTTTCGCCTAGATTTAAGAAATTTCTAATGAAATCTGCTCATTGGTTAGTGTAGCTATGTTGTCCCGACGAGTTTTGGAAATCTAGTTAAGTTTGCTCATGGTGAGGAGAGCAAAGGTGTTATTGTTATAAGATGATCGTGTTTTTTGACGATTGAGGTTTTAGTGATCTGAAGGGGGATATTTTTAGTCGCTAGGCGGTGAGTAGATGATGATCTCATGTTTGTTTGATAGATCAGAGGTATGGTTTTTAGTGAAGATGATGAGCTTGAGGAATTTGCTTTTTGAGCCGTCAGTTGTGTGAGTGATGCTGCCTTTGATTGCATTGCGATCTGGGGTTTCAAACTCGGTTATCGCTGGGTTTTTCTTTAAGATTTTTTTGAGTGCACGTACTTGGTTTTTATGTGCTGTGGTGAATAGACCGAGCTTGCGGGAGTCAGAATGCTTGGTAAGTAGGAGCCAATGGTGGGTGACGTTACTGTATGCTTCATCCCACTGGCTGAGAATAACGTAGTCTTCCCCTTTACTGCCAAATAGGGATGAGATGAACTTTTTGATGATATAGAGACAGGTGAACAGGAAGGGGATAAGGAATAGAGTGAGAAATATAGCGATTGAGCTTCCTGATCGGTATAGGGCTACGTTGATGATGATAAATACGGAAATAATACCACAGGTGAATAGTAATGCGAAGAGGTCGCCAGCGTTCTTATATATGCTGTCATGCTTGAGGTAGGTTAGTTTTGATTGCTTGTCTTCGCCGAAATCTTCATCAATAAGTGCAGCATGAATTTCTGTAGCAGAATAGCTACGCGCGATCTTTGCATCATCTTGAAGAGCGCTTTGTTGAGCTTTAAAGCAGATACTATTAAACAGAATGTAACCCAGACTACAGATGCCGATTGTTAGAAAAGGGATGGAGAAGGGGAGTGCGATCCAGTTGGTGATTACCATCTCGCGCTTGTAGACGCTTTGTTTTGGGTTTTCAGGGTTTACCCAAATCGGGATGAGGCTGCCTCTTGGGTAGTTTTTGACCGTGTCTCTAAACGTGTCAGTGATGAAATTTCTGCCTGTGTCGTTGAGCTCGAAGCGGCTTCCTCTGTAGGTTTCTCCTTGGTAGTTGAACTCGTATCTTAGGTTGATCCTGAGGCTGCCATCGTTCTTGATGAGCTCGGATTTAAGGACAGTAGCCTCAATTTGGATGTAGTGTTGAGACTTTCTGGATTCTAGAAAAGGTTTAAGAAATTCAGAGGTGAAGACGAGTAATCCTCCAGAGCCAAATACAAGGCCACAGAGCAAGGCAATACAGATGCGCGAGAAGGTAGTTTTCTGAAAGCCTGAGCCTTTGATGATTTCTTTAAAAATAGACAAATGAATTTACTGTATTGTTTTGGATTTCAAGCAACTGGAGATTTTCTTTTAGTTATTTGCTATGATAGGAGCAAGCTTGAAATAGTTCATTAGCGGGTCTTGATTTCAAAGGGATTACTTTAGTTTTGGCTCGTTGAAATGAAGAATAATTATTATTTTACTTGCAAGTTGACCGATTGGTCGTATTTGTGCTCACAGTGACCGATCGGTCACTTTCAAAGTTATGAAACTACAATTAATTAAATCGATAGCGGTTGCATTCACTTTTCTTGCTTCTCATGTAGATGGTCAAGAGGTGTCAGCGAGTTCACCTATACGTCATAAAGTGGAGAAGATAGAGGGATTAGATATATTTTATCGTGAGGCTGGAGATCCTTCGAAGCCGGCACTTGTGTTGCTTCATGGGTTTCCTACTTCTTCACAGATGTACCGTAAGGTGCTGAATGATCTGAAAGATGATTATTATCTGATTGCTCCTGACTATCCGGGATTTGGAGAAAGTAGTGCACCTTCAACAGCTGAATTTGAGTACACCTTTGATAATCTAGCTAAGGTGGTGGATGGTTTATTGGAGAAAAAGGGGATTGGGAAATATGCTCTGATGATACAGGACTATGGAGCTCCAGTGGGGTTCAGAATAGCAGTGAAGCACCCAGAACGTGTGACTGGTCTAGTGGTGATGAATGGTAATGCTTATGAAGAGGGATTTGGTAAAGAAGCCTGGAAGCCGATCTTTCAATACTGGAAAGAAAAGACTCCGGAGTTAGAGAAGATGATCAGCGACCAGGTGTTTAGTCATCAGGGGATGCGTTGGCAATATACTCATGGCACACGTAATCCTGAGAATATTAATCCTGATAACTGGAATCTCGACTACTTCAAAATCTCAAGGGAAGGGCAGGCTCGTATCCAGCTAGATCTCTTTTATGATTATCAGAACAATGTGGCTCATTATCCAGCGTGGCAAAAATTTCTAAAAGAGCAACAGCCGCCGACGTTATTGGTGTGGGGAAAAGGTGATGCGTTCTTTCCTGAGTCTGGGGCTGAAGGCTATAAGCGTGACCTTAAGGACATTGATTATCATATTCTAAATACGGGGCATTTTCCACTTGAGGAAGAGGGTGACTTCATTCTGTCTAAGATGAGAGTTTTCATGAGTAAAATTTCAGCAACGAAGTAGTTATCATTATATATTTCAAGAGGGAGGGCATCTAGTATGTGTTTTCTCTTGCGATGCAGATTAGCTAGATTAGCTTACTGTCATTATGGCCAAAGGTTTTGTTTCCACATTGTCTACACCCGAAGTAAGGAGAGCTCAGGAGCACTATTATGGCGCTGCTCGTGAGGTTCCTGAACCTACTGAGGATTTGCTCAGAGGTAGGGAGATAGATTTCATTAGCGCTAGAGATAGTTTTTACATGAGTACTGTCAGTGAAGACGGTTGGCCATACATACAGCAGAGAGGTGGTCCAAAAGGGTTTTTAAAAGTAATCTCTAGTAACCAGCTCGCTTTTGCAGATTTCACAGGGAACAGACAGTTATTCACTGTTGGTAATGCTACTGCGAATGGTAAGTCGTGCCTTTTTTTGATGGATTATGTAAACCAGAGTAGGCTGAAAATTCTGGTTAACGTCGAGGTCTTAGATGCTCGTGATCATCCAGAGCTTGTAGATGAGCTGGCGGAACCAATGTACCGGCCGACGGTGGAACGTATTCTCAAGCTTACTGTCGTGAGTTATGACTGGAACTGCCCGAAGCACATTACTAAGCGATACGATGAAGCTCAGGTTTCAGAGTTAGTAACACCACTGAAGGATAGCATCACTAGCTTAAAGGCTGAGTTAAGTGAAAGGTGATCGGCTTTATTCACGGTGAGAATAATGAATCACTGATAACTATTATGTCTGTAAAATCTCAATCAAAGAAAGAGGATCTATTAAGGGTAGCTGGGGAGATTTTTTTCCGCCAAGGCTTCGCCGCGACTGGGGTCAAACAAATCATTGATGAAGTTGGAATAGCGAAGGGGACATTTTACTTTCATTTTAGCTCTAAAGAGGAAATTGGTATTGCTTGGTTAAAAGCCGCTAACGATAACTGGAATGCTGCCATGGCTGAGAAGCTTGATAAGGCGAACTCTCCGCGAGATAAGATTATTGCGCTTTTCAGTATGCTAGAAGATTGGATAAAGACGAGTGACTATCGGGGGTGTGCGTTCTTGAATTCCTTGGCTGAACTACCTCAGCCTGAAGGTCTGATGCGTGAAGTGGTGCGCGAACATAAAGAATCATTACGAGCTGAGGTTGTTGGATTAACGCGAGCTCACTTTAGTGATAAATCTAAAGTGTATGCAGATCACAAGGCTTACGTGATCTATCTTCTTTTCGAGGCGGCTCTTGTAGAGAGTCAGAATTCCCGTGAAGACTGGCCGGTGAAAACTGTTCATCAAGAGCTACTGGCTATCCTTAGCTAGCTTAACTCCATGTTACAGGGTCTACTCCGTAGTATTTCTTTAAGAGGTCGTAGAGGCCTGGGTGATCTCGGTGGAATTTCTGAGGTTTCTCATAGAATGTCTCGGTGGCTACGGCGAAAAATTCTGCTGGGTTCTCTGCGCCGTAGTCATCCATCACGCTGCGTTTGTTCTTCTGGCTGCGTTTCACGAGACGATCAAATTCTGGCTTCATGATGCGGGACCATTCTTGGTAGCAACCGCGAGATTCTAGTGGAGGTACGCCATTACCTGCTCCATCTGCCTGGTCTAGCTGGTGTGAGAACTCGTGGATCGTCACGTTGTGGCCGTCATCGGAGTTTCTACCGCCAGAAATGACGCTGGCCCAGGAGAGAACCACGGAGCCGGTCGTCCAGCTTTCACCAAGTCTCACTGACTCTGCGCCGAATTCATCGGTCGCTATGTAGGCTTCTGGATAGAGTCTTATCGTGCGGAGCTTGCTGTAGAGGTCGTGTGGTCTTCTGAGTAGGAGGAAGCATGCTTGAGCTGCTACTACGTTCTGCATATGTGGGGTTACTTCTTCTAGTCCACCACATGGTTCAAAGGCTTTTTCAGAAATGAAGACATGAATGAGTCCTTCTAGTTCTTGTTGTAGTTCCTGAGGCAGGGAAAGGTAGAGCGGGAAGTCAGTTGCTAGTTCTTCGCGTTGTTTCTCGGTGAGGCGAAGTTTCGCCAGCTCTCTACGGCGTAGCGTGCGCGAGTGCTTCAGCTTCATGATAACGAGCATGGGGATGAGGAAGAGTAGAGCGTAGAGAAGGATTTTGATGAACGTAGACATGGGTGAAAAAAAGGTTAGATATTTCTGGCGTTCCACTCTACGAGCTCGGTGAGGGTCATTCCTTGACCTCCGAAGATGTCTAGTGCGCTGCCTACGGTGATGTCTATATTTCCACCACTGCTTTCTTGAGTGAGGTGGATGTCTGCCATGGTGGCTGCTCCGCCAGCGTAGGTGATAGGGATTTTTCCCCATTGACCGAGCATTTTTACTAGCTCTTGATCGATGCCTTTACAGAGGCCTTCGACGTCTGCTGCGTGGACGAGAAGTTCGTCACAGAGCTCGGCTATGTGGGTGAGGTTCTCAGTGTTGATGTGCAGATCTGTGAGAGTCTGCCAGCGGTTCATTGCTACTGTCCAGCCTTGCTCGGTGCGCCGGCATGAGAGGTCGATGACGAGGTTTTCTTTGCCAATTTCAGCTGCCAGCTGGCTGAGGCGGTCTGGGAGAAATGTCCCGTCTGCTGAGAATAGCCATGAGGTGACGATGAGGTGAGAGGCTCCAGCATTCATCCATTCAGCAGCATTTTCTATGGTGATGCCTCCGCCGATCTGCATGCCCTGTGGCCATGCAGCGAGTGCATCTAGAGCGGCTTGCTTATTGGCTGGAGTTTGGCCGAGCTGAATGATGTGTCCACCTGTTAGATTATTCTCGCGGTAGAGCTCTGCGAAGGATGCTGGTGGCTTCTCAGAAACGTAGTTTTCCTTGAGGCTCTCGCCAGAGTCGGTGAGCGTTCCTCCTACGATTTGTTTTACTTTACCGTCGTGGAGGTCGATACAGGGTCTAAATGTTGTCATGTGCTTGATTTGCTATATAGATAAGCTACAGTTTGGCAGATGAGAAGCAAGATGAAGATTTTGAGAATAGTGGGAGCTGCTGGAATAGTGAGCTTAGGAGCGAGCTGTGATAAAGGCGGTGATCTGGCATTACCACCAGCGGAGAGTGTTGAGGGTAAGCTGAAGTCTGCGGAAGTGAAAGCGGAGCGCGAGGCTGAGGAGATGGTGAAGAAGGCTCAAGTAGAAGCCCAAGTTGAGAAGCAGAAAAATGCGATCAATCTGGATGACTACACGGTGGATCAGCTAGAGAAAGATACTGAGATGGATCCGTATATCAAGAATGCATTGCTCCAAGCGAAGCAGCAGCAGGCGGACAGAATTAGAAAGAAGCAAGATGAGCTAGACCAGCTGATGGAACGCGAAAAGTATGCGGGTAAAATGCTCGATGCTCTAGAGAGAGAACGCGTTTTATTGGAAGAAGCTAATAAGGAGTACGCAGACATCGCTAAAGAGCAGTCTGCTCGTGAGGCGACTGAGCGTGCAGAGAAGAATGCCAATGCTCCAGAGGGAATGGTCTGGGTGCCAGGTGGTAAGTATGTGCGCGGGACATCAGATACATCAGCAGGTCACAGACAGGGGTATGCTGAGGAGTATCCAGCACATACTGTAGAGGTGGATGGATTCTTCATGGACGCTACTGAGGTGACGAATGCTCAGTTTGCTAAGTTCGTAGAGGCGACAGGCTTTAAAACGCTCGCTGAAGAGGGGCTAAAGGCGGAAGATTTTCCAATGATGAGGCCTGATGATTTAAAAGGTGGTGCAAATGTCTTCAAGAAGACAGCAGGTAAGGTGGATCCTTGGGTGGGTTCAGCTTGGCGATGGTGGAGTTTCACTCCAGGGGCTACTTGGCGTACGCCAGAAGGACCAGGTTCTAGTATAGAAGGGAAGATGGATCATCCCGTCACTTGTGTGAACTACGACGATGCGACGGCCTATGCGAAGTGGGCAGGAAAACGTCTCCCTACCGAAGCTGAGTGGGAGCGTGCAGCACGTGCAGGTCAGCATCAGAAATTCCAATGGGGTGATGAAATGTTAGTAGGTGATAAGTGGCAGGCGAATGTTCACCAAGGGAATTTTCCAAGTGAGCTGATGGAGGATGACGGCTTCGCGCTGACTGCTCCTGTGAAGTCATACCCCGCTAATGCTTGGGGCCTCTATGATATGTCAGGAAATGTATGGGAGATCTGTAATGATTATTTCCACCCTGGCTACTACAGTGAATTTATCAAAAACAAGCACAAGAATCCACAAGGCCCAAAAACGGCTATCTCTGATCAAGAGCGAGTGGCGTATGATTCGGTAGCTGGGACCTGTCCAGAACCTCGAATAGACTTGCCTGCTATGGCTGGACTGCGTGTGGCGCGTGGTGGTTCATTCCTCTGTAGCGCTGAGTATTGCTTGAGATTCAGACCCGCAGCTCGTCACCATCATGAGGTGATGTCACCGACGCAGCACACGGGTTTCCGTTGTGTGAAATAACGTTACTTAACCATTTCAACTAAAGATCTTAAGATGGGTAAAAAAGTGCAGCAGATTCTACTCGGCAAGGGGCTTGATGATTTGCCATTCGGCGCGAGTCAGGATCAGGTGGAGGCTGCGATAGGTAAGGCTGAGGAAAAAGACGAGTTCGACATGCGCGGCGAGAAGTCGATCGTCTGGCATTACTGGTACATGGGGCTGTCATTAAATTTCGATGAAAGTCAGGATTACCGCTTGAGCTCGATGGATGTTGCTTCACCTGAAGTAGAGTTATTTGGCGTGGCGATGATAGGCAAGAGCCGTGAGTGGGTGAAAGAGTTTCTCGATAAGCAAGATATCGGCGAGTCTGAAGACGAGGTTCAACGTGGATTACTCTACCCAGATGCAAATCTCAGCTTGTGGTTTAATGGCGGGGCGCTTGAGGAAATTCAATGGGGAGTTTAGTTTATTTTTCTGTATTATCCAAAGATCTTGTGATATTGGCTAATTTTATAGTAGACAAAAGCCTCTAAGTGGACAAAATTCCCTTTGCCACCTTGAGGCAATAAAGCAAAACGACACACACACACTTTGGTGGGGGACTTCGGTCCTCCGCCAAAAGTGTATCTAGACCAGAGCTTATTTAAGGCTCGCAAAGTGAAATATGTCAGAGAATGAACTAGAATCAGTCTTGACGATTTCTGAGTGCTCGGCTTGACTCCGTGCATATGAAAATTTTAGTAGTAGGTAAGGGAGGACGTGAGCACGCATTGATCACAGCAATGCAGGACTCTACAACTGACACAGAGATCTATAGCTTTCCTGGAAGTGATGCTATCTCAGAGTTAGCAACCATCGTGGACGTAGACGGCCTAGAGTCACTTATCGAATGGATGAAGCAAAATGAAATAGAACTCTGTGTGGCTGGTGAAGAGAGTTACCTAGTAAAAGGTGAGGGGCTCGCGAATCTTTGTGAAAAAGAAGGCATCCCATGCTGGGGACCACACAAGCAGTCCGCACAGCTTGAGGCTTCTAAGGAATTTGCTAAGAAATTCATGCAGAGGCACGATATTCCTACTGGTGGAGCTACTGGATGCGCTAATGCAGATGAAGCTCGTGCAGCGATCAATGGAGTATACCCAACGGTACTTAAGTTTGACGGACTAGCGGCTGGAAAAGGTGTAGCAGTGTGTCTTGATGAGGCATCTGCTGAGGAGTTCCTCCAAGAAGTGATGGTGGAGCGTAAGTTCGGCGAAGGTAGACTACTCGTAGAAGAGTGCCTCATCGGCCCAGAGGTAAGTATCTTTGCAGCAGTGGTAGATGGTGAGTACCTTATCTTCACCCCTGCGCGTGACTACAAGCGTGCACTTGATGGTGACGAAGGCCCTAATACTGGTGGAATGGGAGCAGTAGCTTCTCGCCAGCTTATTGATTCAGCCCTACTCACACAGATCGAAAAAGAGATCGTGCAGCCTACTGTAAACGGCTTAATAAAGGACGGTCTTCCATACCGTGGATTCATCTACTTCGGTCTCATGCTCACAACTGAAGGACCTAAGATCATAGAGTACAACTGCCGATTCGGTGACCCTGAGTGTCAGGCTGTAATGCCCCTCGTAGCTGGTGATCTTGCAGCATTCTGTGCGGATGGAGCGAAAGGTAAGCTTACTCCAGGTTTACTCAGCTTCAGCGATGGCTGGTCTGTGTGTCTCGTGCGCTCATCAGCTGGTTACCCTGAGACGTCACGGAGTGGTGATGTGATCTCTGGGATTGAAAATATTCAGGATGCACGTGTGTACCACGCAGGTACTAAAAAGAACGCTGCAGGCGAATGGGAGACCAATGGCGGCCGTGTTCTCGCAGTAGTCGCTGGTGGAGATTCCCGCCCAGATGCAGTGAAAGCTGCATACGCTCAGCTTCAGCACGTGACCTTTGATGGAATGCAGAGCAGAACGGATATTGGCGTATTTAATTTCTAAGCCACATATCATAGATTTACAATAGACGGCTAAGCCCTCAGCTGTGGGGCTTAGCCGTTTTTATATAAAACAAGAGGCCCCATTCTACCTGCTGGTCTGGAAGTTTTGTCTTGCAGTGAGGCAGATATAGCTTAATTCATTATAGCGAAAAATCTACTTTGTGTATGCGCTGTTTTATAAGGCAGTTCGTCTTATAAGACTCATCCAACAAAATCCTCATCATGGCTAAAAAGAAAAAGACAGTAAGAAAACCCATTAAAAAAGCAGCTAAAAAAATTATTAAAAAAGCAGCTAAGAAAAAGGTGACCAAGAAGCTTGCTAAAAAATCCTCCCCTAAAGTAGTGAAGAAAAAAACTACAAAGAAGGTCGCAAAAAAAATAGCTAAGAAAATTTCCAAATCAAAGAAGGCAACTAAGAAGGCTGTTAAGAAAGCAGCCAAGAAAAAGACGGTTAAGAAAACCTCTAAAAAGGTAACTAAGAAAACTGCAAAGAAGCAGGCCAAAAAAGTAGCTAAAAAATCTGCTAAACCAAAGAAAACGGTTAAGAAAGCAACTAAGAAAAAAGTAGCGAAAAAGACGACGACCAAGAAGGTGGCAAAAAAAGCACCGCCTAAAAAAGCGGTAAAGTTAGCACCGAAGAAGGCGTCGAAAAAGCCAGCACCGAAGAAGGCGTCGAAAAAGCCAGCACCTAAAAAAGCAGCAGCGAAAAAGCCTGTAGTTACTACGAATAAAAAGAAGCCAGTAAAGACGATAGAGCTCAAGGCGACAGGAGTAGCGAAGAAAGTCTCTACAGCTCCTAAGGTGAAAGAACTCAAGGTGAGAAAGCTAACTGTTTTTGATAAGAAGCAGCATAAGAAGCTCATGGATCTCCGTGATCAGCTCATTGACTCCACCACAGGTCTGTCTAAAGATACATTATCAGGTGGTGACAGTGATGTTTCTGGTTCTGGTGAGCACACCGCTGATGCTGGCAGTGACGCATACGATATAGATCTAGCACTTAACATACTTTCCAAGGATCAGGACGCTCTATATGAGGTTCTTGATGCCATCAAGCGCATTGAGAAGGGAGTTTACGGATACTGTGAGATTTCAGGCCAGAAAATTATGAAAGAACGTCTCGAAGCGATTCCTTTCTGCCGTCTCTCGGTCAAAGTGCAGCAACTCTGGGAAGAGAAGCACGGAAAGCTCAGATTTCGCCGTAGCGATGAACCTGGATACACTGGAGCTTCTATAGAGTTATAAAAGCCTTTCGCTCCTATCAATCTTGTTGTTCTACCGAACGCATTTTAAAATATTTTTTATAATTACGCCTTACTTAACTAAAAAAATTACGGAAAGTGTCGGTTTGACTTGACCTAGACTCAATTTTCGATAGGTTGCGCCTCCCAAGTACTAACAAATTTTTAAATCATGCCACGCGATATCATCATCATAGAATGCACAGAAGCTAGAGGCGAAGGTAAATCACCTTCACGCTACACAACTACACGAAACAAGAAGAGCCTAAATACACCAGGTCGTCTTGAAAAGAAGAAGTACAATCCAGCGCTTAGACGCCGTACTGTTCATCGTGAGCTTCGCTAATCAACTTTTTAATTTATAACTAACTAACTTTATGTCTGAACCAAAGACCATCGAACGCCGTATTGCATTCCGTAAGGCTAACCGCTGCATGACCAAGCGTAGACTTGATCTCCCAGCTGAGCTTATCGAATACAAGAACACTGATATCCTAAGTAAGTTCACTACTGAAACTGGCAAGATTCTTCCACGTCGTGTGACTGGAGTATCTGCTAAGCTTCACCGCAAGATCACTCGTGAAATCAAGCGAGCACGTTCTTGTAACCTTCTTCCATAGTACTACTCACGTAGTAAAATGGTGAGGTGATCTCGCTAAATATTTTTTAAGCATGATTTTATCATAAAATCGCAGAGAGCTTGTCTACTTACCCTAGGCAAGCTCATTTTATTTGTAAGTTTCCGAGTACGCTTGTTAGCTTATTTCATTGATACTAAATAATTTACCTATTTTACAGAAACGATGCCTGCTGATATCAATTCTAACCAGAAGCTCCAAGAGCTCAAGGATACCCAGAGCGAGAGAGATGATCGTAATATCGCGATCGACCGTGTGGGTGTCAAAGCGCTCAGATTTCCAGTCGAAGTCAGAGAGAAGCATGGTGGCACGCAGCGTACTGTGGCTACGACATCACTCGCGGTGCATCTCCCCGAGCACTTCAAGGGCACACACATGAGTCGTTTTGTAGAAGTATTAAATTCTCACGGTAACTGTCTCGACGTACGTGAAATGAAGACGGTACCAGAAGAGCTTCTAGAGCGTCTTGATGCCTCACGCGCACACGTGGAGTTCCAGTTTCCATTTTTCCGCACTAAGTTAGCTCCAGTCACTGGTAAAGGTGGAGTGCTAGACTATGAAGTGAAGTTCGAAGTCGAAGCTAGCTCAGACGGCAGCTCAGACTTCATCTGCACCGTCATGGTTCCAGTAGCCACACTCTGCCCATGCTCTAAGGCGATCAGTGAATACGGCGCGCATAATCAGCGTGGTCTAGTAACCTTCGCGGTACGTGCCAAGCAGCCGATCTGGGTAGAAGATCTCATCGACCTCGTAGAGTCATCAGCCAGTTGTGAACTCTATAGTCTCCTCAAGCGTCCAGACGAGAAATACGTCACCGAGCGCGCCTATGATAATCCAGTTTTTGTAGAAGATCTTGTCAGAAACGTTGCTTCTAAAGCAAACGCCCAAGACAATATCATCTGGTACCGAGTAGAAGCAGAAAACTACGAGTCCATCCATAACCACAATGCGTATGCCATGATCGAGCATACTGCAGAGTAGTAGAAATATTATAAATTTACGGATTCCCTTCTCAGCTTGAGCACAAGTTAGATCTCAGAAGGTAAGCTAGATCTAACTTAAGAAAAGTATAGGTGATAAGGATCTACTACCCATAATAAAGGAGGGCTGAAAGTTCGACCTGATAGAGCTACCCTTACAGTCTAAATCTCTATCGTCCTAGACTGACCGCGTTCATTGGTCTGCCAGCATTTTCCAGACCCTACATCCAGAGCTGTGAGCCAACCACCACCGTAGGCACAGGTGTCGAGGCAGATAGCGTGACCAGCATTGGTCGGGAGATCACCTTGAATAGTGTGCCCGCAGATATAAGGTTTGCCAGACTGATGTGGCTCACCACCATAAAATCGCTTGTAGTAATACGTCTCAGCATCTTGCTGATCTACTGGGATATTCGGTTCTAGCCCTGCGTGGACGAAGATATGTGAGTCAGTCTCATGGTAGAGCTTAGCGCTGGTGATGAACTCCCAGTGATCTACTGGGATATTCTTAAATGAACCACCGTAGTTATCGAGCGTGTCTTGACCACCACACATAGGATCTAGAAATCTCTGCATATGGTGATTAGCCTCCAGAGCACGGATCATCTGGATCTCGTGATTTCCCATGAGGTGGATGAGCTTATGCGTGGTTCTGAAGTCAAGCAGAGTCTGGATCACCGCCTTAGAGTCTGGCCCACGATCCACGTAGTCACCAAGAGTGATGACAGTATCATCCTTAGTAGGCTGAACCGTATCCAGCATAGTTTTCAAAGCGGTGTCGCATCCGTGAATATCTCCAATAGCTAAAATCATGGCGTCAAGATAGAGGAGAGCTGGCTGGATGAAAGTAAAATTTTAGTTGGAATTTAACCTATGATTCGGGATTAACAACCTCCCTTTTGTCGAACGATTTGTCTGCTGATCTGAGTCTGTATGCTTTGCTCTTGATGGACGGCTGGAAAATGTTCAGTGTGGTGGAATGAATATTGAGAATGCGAGTGAGATGTATAAGGTGAAGCCTGGGGCTAAGGTGGGGCTTGGGAAGAATGGTACGGATGATAAGTCATTGTTTCCTGGTGGGAAGAAGAAGCATTACGAGAAGTTAGATGAGCTACAAGACGAGCTGAAGGAGATGCAGAATCTGCTGTATGCTGAGGGAAAACATAAGCTGCTAGTAGTGATCCAGGCGATGGATACTGGTGGTAAAGATGGCTGCGTGAAGTCTGTGTTTAGCCGTGTCGACCCACAGGGTATCTGTGTTTCTTCGTTTAAGAGACCATCTTCTGAGGAGTTATCGCATGACTATCTGTGGCGTATTCATAAGCACGCTCCAGCTAAGGGAATGATCGCTGTGTTTAACCGTAGTCACTATGAGGATATCATCGCGGTGAAGGTGAAGGAGATTTTTCCAGAGTCCGTCTGGAGCAAGCGTTATGATCACGTTGTAGACTTTGAACAAATGTTAGCTGATGAGGGAACGAAGATTGTTAAAATTTTCCTAAATATCTCAAAGGAAGAGCAGGGTGAGCGACTGCAGGCTAGGCTGGATGATCCAGCTAAGCACTGGAAATTCAATCCAGGTGATCTGGATGACCGTGCGATGTGGGATGACTTTATGGATACCTATGAAGGTGTGATAGAGAAGACGAGCACTGATGATGCGCCTTGGTATGTGATCCCTGCGGATAGAAAATGGTACAGAAATCTGGTGGTGAGTCAGATCATCATTGACGAGCTGAAGTCACTTGATATGAGCTACCCAGAAACCGACTGGGATCCAGCGGATATGAAAATAGAATCATGAAGATATTTAAATACATGCTCCTCTTTGCTCTCGTAATAGCTGCGGGTATTCTCGCGCGGACATTTTGTTACCGTTATCCTACGGTGACAGAGATGAAGGAGTATCATGAGGGGCATTACGCTACGGAGGTGGTGACGATGGAGGAGCTGTCTGTTGAAGACGGGGTCCTGACCTTCCGAGCTAAGCATACCAATGGGCAAGGCTTCGTGGAGAATTATAGGGTAGAGACGGGTGAGGCTTGGGTTCTTCCTTGGGAGACATATTGGGAGAGCCGAAAGCGGATGAAGGACAAGGGGGAATAGTCCGAGTTATTCCTATCTGTCCTTTGATTAAAGCACTTTGGCAGGTTCGCTAAGCTGGTAATATCGTGAGGTGGGGCGGATGATAGAGGTCAATGTTAGATTTCTAGTGTGGTTTTGTGTGTGCTTAGAGAAGTATTAGAGGCAGTTAGGGGTAGTTTTCGAGTTGACGGAACTTGGTAGGTCGTTTAGTAATGCGCAAGCCTAGATGATTCGAGCTTGTCGATCAGTAGGTTTTTCAATTTTAACTACAAATCTAAACTACTATTATGGCCACTACATTACAGCGTAACACCAACAGAAGTCGTCCTTCAAAATCAGCTGGCGCAAAGGCTAAGCGTTCAAAAGTGCAACGTCGTCGCCTTGTTGCTCTTGGTATGGACCAAGCTGCAGTCGACTTATTGAACTCAACTGAAGTTCGCACATTACTCAAGTATCCTAAAAAAGTGAGTGATGCTCACAAAGGGTAATTTTGACCTTTAATGTTACCTAGTCTCAATGACAGGTAAATATATCCCCATGTAGCTCTAATTTTCTGAGGAGCCGCGTGGGGATTTTTTTATGCCAGTAGAGAAGTAAAAGAGCCTTTTGTGATATTCTAATCATTAAACCGATCATAAATATGGAAGCATCCACACCTCTTGACCGTTTAGGAGAGATAGTCATTAAAAATCTACGTGACAGCCCTATCGAGGCTGCGGAGCTACTTATGGCTAACCGAGCAAAAGTAGATGAGAGTTCTCAGCTGTCGTTAATACAGGATCAGTTAGCTCAGCTTGGAGAAAGTCAAAGAGAGTTAATACGGCAGCTACTAGACTATACGAGCACTATAGCGATTCATGATTTCATCTCTGAGCTTCAACATGCTAATGACGAAGGAGTGGAAGTGGTGATCGATGATGTAAATGTGATCGAAGAATCCGATGACGTGCAAAACCAATTGTTAGACGAAGATGGCTGGATAGAACGGTTTAGCAGATATAATACGATTGACTGATCAGGCGGCTTCGTTTTTATCCCTATAGATGAAGCATCAATTGGTTTCAGGGTATAAAAAAGCGGTGTCGCTTATTACGGGATTACTAGATAGTGATCGTGTTAATATTTTACCAAATCGCACCTCTAACGGGGTGCGATTTTTTGTGTGTGCCCGGCAGGGCACACTGACTTGGGGGTTAAAGTCCCCTGTGGGCTCGGCAGAGAGAACCACTAGCAGACAGCAAGGTTAAGATCGTGAGATCTTGGCTGAAGGAAGCTGATAAGCAAACCATTGCCC
>CALJOJ010000027.1 GCA_937981665.1 uncultured Rubritalea sp. | reverse complement strand
CCGTAGGTGGTGGTTACGTTTTCCATGCCGTGATGGTAAAATGTCAAGGCATCGAGGATGGATTCGCAGAGGATGATTTCCTTGTTTGCTGCGGGATCTGGCTTGAGGATTGTGGCATTGAAGATCCCCTCTTGTTTCTTGGCTAGGTAGAGGTGACGGTCTGCTTTGCTGTCTACTTTGCCGATTCTTCGGCCGTAGATCTGGACGGTTTCGCCTTGTAGATTTGTGATTGGGATGGTGAGGCAGCCAATCAGGTGCTCACGCCCGGTTTTCTTGCGATAGATCCCACAGTCTTTGAGTTGTTCACGGATTGCTTTGCCTGTGAGCGTTTGATTACTGGGGATTCTTAGTCCTAGGGTGCGGTCTGAGATCCCGATTCTAAAGCGTTTGAGTGTGCTTTCATCGAGCGGTAAACCTCGATTTGTTAGATACTCGGTGACGGCTTTTCCGTCTACTGAGTCCAGTCGGCTGTGGTAGTAATTGACTACCTTATTGAGCATTGCGCCTAGATCTTTTTCATCTGGTTTGACTGGGCAATCTAGTTTCACGGTGTGGCTTTTCTTCGGCTGGCTGGTGCTGTGCTCGAAGGCAGCTTTTCCGCCTTTGTCCAGGAGCTCGAAAGCGTGGCGGAAGCTGAGACCGTCATGGTATTGCACGAACTGGATCGCGTTTCCTGTCTTCCCGCAATCGGCGGCCATGCATCGGAATAAGCCTTTACCGGGCGTGACGATTAGGTTTGGCGTGTTGCTATCGTTGTGGAATGGGCAAAGCCCAGTCCAGTTGGTTCCCTTTTGTTTTAGAATAGTGCCCCGGGACTGGATGAGGGCGATGATGTCGGTGGTCTTTTTTATTTTGTCGATTGCTTCGTTTGGTATTCTTGGCATGTGGTTGTTTAGGTTTGAGCCATCCGTCTTCCCATGCTACCGTCAAAGACGAAGCACCGAGTTTAGGCTCGTGTTTTAATATTTAGACCAGTGGCTTTCTATCTTGGCGGATTGGAGCTACTGGTCTTTTTTTTGCGTCAAGGCGAAAAGTCTTGATTTTCACCTGCTAATTAGTTAGCTGTTTTACGTATAACTATGCAAGCAAAATCGAATATTTCTACAACTAGAGGGTATGATCCCCTTATGGCAGGAGGACGACCAGCAATAAAAAAACCAACATCTTTTGGAATGACGTTAGCAAAAGCACGTAAAACAGCGGGCTTAACGCAAAGTGAACTGGCGGCAAGTGTCGGGGTCACTCAACGAGTTATTGCTTACTGGGAACGTGAAAGTATAGGACTCAAATCAGAACAGCTTACCGCTTTGTCTGCTGTGTTAAATGTATCCACTGACCAGCTTCTTGGACTGCAAACTAAATCCCCTGCAAAAGGAGGGATAAAAGGACGGGCCAAAAAATTGTTTGATGAAGTGCATTCGTTACCTCGATCAAAACAGCGCAGAGTTCTTGATGTTATCGAGACTCTTCTAGCTGGCGAAGCCGCTAGAAGTTAAAATTTAGAGCCCAACCGTTGACCGAGGGTGGGGCTGTGTGGGGGCTGGTGAGGGACGAAACAGACCCCACTAAAGCCAAGGGAGGGGGCGGACTGGGGCGGATACTGCTTGAAGGGTTTAGCGGCTAAAGATAAAAACGGAACGAATGGACTTTATACTATGCTTGCCCAGAACCCTACGACCGACGCCCGGCGTTGATGGCTGTTGCGTGACTGGATGATTGCGCGGGGTTACTTTGTGGTTTCTGTTAGAGGGTTTTCTATTTCCCAAAGCAAACCAAGTTTTGTTTTGGAAAAAACGAAACTGTGACTTGCTCTAGGCCGCTGGAGGAGGCGGGGGTCAAGTGATCCCGCAGGAGGAGTCCAAGCTGCAAGAAGGGAATGCAGTGAAGAATGAACGTAATGACTGGATGAAGCGTAGGCGACGACGAGGACAGCACTTTACGCGCGACTACGGAAGCGGCACGGAGGGCGGAGGCATGTGTGGGAATGACTGCAAGGAATGGAACTGATGCCGGAGTGTGGGGGTGGAATGTGACTTGCTCAGAGGGAGCTTGTCGAGCGATTGAGTAGGCTCATGGGGTGCGGAGCTTGCAGTGGTAGGCTGGAGCTGGGGCATGATGTGATAGGCGAAGTGGAACGGAGATCTGGGCAGGGATAAAAGCTTTGCTTTTCCTAGCTCATGATGCCCCTGCGGAGGCTGTGGGGGTTGATTGTGAGCCTCTGCGAACCTGAGTTAAGGACTGGCGCGATACCTGCTCATTCCTTCGCACAACGCGTGTAATGCCCAGCAAATGAAGCTGGCTTTGCTAGCGGAATGGTCCCGGTGATGAGAAGGGGTCCCCTTTGGGGAAGTATCTCAGCATGAGCCTCCCCTAGGGAGGCGAAAGGGTGCGTGGTATTACACTCGTTGTGCGATGGCATGAAAGCAGGGAGCGTGATCAGGCCTTTGGGGTGTGGAGTGTGGTGCGGAGCAGAGTGGCGGGTTTGGCTCTTTTAAGGCTGGAAAACCCGTAGGTGGTTTGGGGTGTTTCTATTGATACGTATTGCTTGAATAGATTGAGGTCTATTTGTCTGCCTATTTATTTTTCACGAGTGATTGTAGATTTATCACGGCTCAGTTCCCTAGCTATGTGAGCAGGCGATTTCTTTTGACCTAGCAGGTAGGCAATAGTATGTCTTTCTTCAGATGTAATGTGTTTCATATGCACTTTTGAACGGGGACATATTAGAAGCTATTACTGACCCAAAAGGGAAGGGGTTTTTAATCGAACCCTTTCTCTTTTGAATTTATGCTCCTTGCTTATGTCTCAGCAAAAGTTGCGTTTACTTGTTGAATCCAAGTACTATTTATTTTAGCCTGTGTGACTATTTATTTTAGCCTTGAAGAGACGCGCCCGTGTAAGGGGAATATGAGCGTGTATATGTAATATCTAAGCCGTTATTCCCCTTACTTTTTGACACCGTTGTTTTTTAGGTTCAATCTGTGCTGTATAGATAAAGAATATTATTAGTAACATCATACCATAGATGCAGGGTATAAGCGTCATTTTGACCAATATAAAATCCATTTTTAATTTGATCTATTTGCCACCATTTCAGAGGTCTCAGACGATCATGGACAGTAATTAGCAAAGATTTAGCTAGCGGCTTTCTAACTGGCGATACTTTCAAAAGAGAGCGACTCGAACTTATTTTTAAAAATGAGTCGATACACTTATCAATTCTATGAAGAGGAACATTAAAACTCATAAATAACTCAAGCTCTTGTGTCCCATCTGCATAGAAAGCTATATGACCAGCATCAATTTCTTTCGGTAGAATAAGACCTGATAATTCAGATAATTTTGCTCGTTTAAAGTTACCTTTTATTATGTTCTCTTCATCCGCATCATCGACTTGATGGTTACAGCCTGCCAAACAGGTTATCAATACTAAAATAATCAGTTTTTTCATTTCCAAAATGTATAAGATTTAGACCAATCCCATTTACCAGTAACAGTCACAGGCCTCAAATAACCACTATCTTGCAATCTGTAGCCAACTGCTGTAGGTGTAGTCAACTTTGTTATTCCTAAAGCTCTATAACCACTAAAAGTATACAGATCATTTAATTCGACTTCTTGTTCAACTTTTATACACACCGTGAACCAGCCTCTTGTAACTGTGGCTGAACCTTTATGAGTTAAACGAGCATCACCAAATGCAAAATAACCATCTGAGGGTTTATCAAACTTAAAATCAGTTTTGGCTATATTAAATACATGTTTCCCTACTGCACTTTTATGAAACCTGTTATATACTTCATCTTTCATCCACTGGCGAAAATCTTTTCCAGTCCCTTTGTGATTTGCGTCTGTCCAAACTGTATTGTTTGCATATTTCCTATAGTTTGCAAGCCCGCTAAAATCCCATGTGACTGCAGCTCCAGCTCCTCCTTTAGAGTAATCAGCATGCCACATAATTTCATTAGCTATAGGATAGAGCGAGGCTGCTCCTGCTCTCATTAAATCCCATTGTAAGCCATCACTAAAACTAGTTCCATAACCATATTTTCCAGTCCCGTAGCTAGCTCCTGAACCTAAATTACCAAGATAATCCCATCTTCCTATCGGCTCATTCCCCACAAAAGCATACAGATTAATTCCACCTTTTTCCTCAATGGGGTCTCTACTTGGCCATCTTCCCAATTCTGGGCTGTAGTGTCTGTATTTGTAGAAAAACACACCCGACGCGGTTTCTCTGGTCGTCGTAAGTTTCTCTTGTTGCGTTTCCAATGGGTTACGCTCAATTTGATAGGTGCGGTTTCTGTTAGATACAAAAAATTTTCCAGACGCGTTTTTTTGAGCGCAGTCAGAGGTTTTCTGATGCGGTTTTTCTTGCTCAAGTGTCGTCGAGTAAAAGCCCATTTATGAGTTTCTTATAGCGACTATTTCCAGCGGCTAAAAGAAGAAAGTTGCGTTATTTTTCCTTCGTTTTTCGTAGCTGACTCGATGCTGATGGGTGCGTGTTGT
>CALJOJ010000026.1 GCA_937981665.1 uncultured Rubritalea sp. | reverse complement strand
CACCATACACTGGGATAAGCTTGAGGACTTAGAAAGTGCGATCGAGGAGGTTCTCAAAGAATGGTGGAGCAAAGCGCAAGGCTTCCGCTCATTATTTAGCAACTCGTATATTGGCTCTGAACTAAACGCTATTTAGAAATTATTTAAGACCTATTTCAAATTAGAAATGGTATGATATCGTAGTAACGACCTTAATGTGAGTTCACTTCTGGTGTGTCTTCTGTTTTTAAAACTTTAATATCTTTGATTAGCTGTTTAATAGAAGTTTTATTCATCCCGTTGTAGATGCCTCGAATGTGTTGATTACCATCAATTAATACGAGGTTTTCTGTGTGGAGGAACTCATCATCGGTTTTCTTAACTCCTAGATCTTCTTCTATGAAATAAGCATTTCTACCTAGGTTATAGATTTTTTTTCTATTTCCAGTAAGTAGATGCCAGCTAGGAGAAGTGATTTTCATCTTAGTGGCGTATTTTGATAAGGTCTCTACGTCATCTTTATCCGGGGTGACAGAGAAGGATAGTAGGGATAGATTAGGGTCTTGAGGGTAAGCGGCCTCTACTATTTGCATATTTCTGATGACCGCAGGGCAAATTCCGGGGCATGAGGTGAAGAAGAAATTTACGATGTAGATATCACCACGTAGTGATTTACTAGTGACCGAAGCACCTTGCTGGTTAGTGAGTTCAAATGCTGGTATTTTATGAAATGAAGCGAGCTCAGGAGCGTCAGGGCTATGCCAATGTGGGGTGAAGAATGCTTCGTTATAGTAGGGGAGTCTGAATGTTTTTTTAGGCTGTTCAGTATCTACTGAGAGTGATTTGCCATCCGCATTGTTATCCTCAGCTTGCTTATCTTCTTTTTTCTCACAAGAGCTAATAAGAAGAACTGGGGAAATGAATAGAGGGAGTAATTTATTTCTTAAATTGTATAATTTCATCGTCTAATTTGTAGCAAAGTTTGGATCGTTTTAAGCCAAAGACTCTTCCATCTCTTGCTTCGTAGTTATTATAAAGTTTCCCGTTTTCTCGCCAGGATTGTTGTATTCCTTGTTCTCTTCCATTCACGAGTTGGATTCGCTTAAATTTAGCACCACTGAAATACCACTGCCACTGTTCACCTTCACCAACTCCATTTACGTAGTTAGATTTCGATCTGATGTTTTTATTTTTCCACCATGAGATTGTTTCTCCGTGGCGCTTATCGTTAGCGTAGTTACTTTCAAAACTCTTTAGCCCAGAAGGGAACCACTTAATATAAGGTCCATTCTTTTTACCATCGATATAAATGGCGGAAATGGCTTTTACACCTGATTCATATTCAGAGAAGGCTTCTCCAGTAAATGGAATGCCATCATGATAAGTCACACCCTCACCTTGCTTGAATTTTATCTCAGACATGGGCACTTTTTTAGAAGCTACTGCTACTTCTACTTCTTCCTCTGGAGATTTACAGTAGGAAAGAGAGATGACTAAAACAAATGAGATGAGTGAAGTGAAGGTTTTCATGAAGATTCTATGGTTATTCTAAAAACTAAAAACCTCTCTCCTGTCTAGAGTGATCAGAAAGAGGCCTAGTAAAAATGATAGATGATAGATCTACTGGATGTTATTTGGTGTGCCCTGATAATCTCCTGGGAAGATAATGTAGTAGCTACCTAGGTAGGCATCGTTTTGAATGTGGTAGTGGTATTCACCTTCACTGTTGTGGATAGTAGGACCAAAGTGACCGCCAGACTCATCGAGATCTGTAGGGGTGCTTCCATCATGGTCAAGTCTGCCATAGATAAAGAATCCGTCAGCCATGATGCCGATTAATGCGCTGTCATTTGTTGACCAAGCTACTGGCTCTAGGTGATAATGATAGCTCTGAGGTCCTGTATGCGCACCAGTGTAGTCAAGTGAAGGTACTGCATTATCAAGAGGGACATTAGGGCCCTCTTCATCGTTGTAGATCACTGCTCCACTAACTGCGATGCCGATAGCACCTAAGCCAGTTGCTGAAGAGCCTGCGGCTAATTCTGGGCTAGCTGAGACAGTGAGGCTGTAAGAACCATTGAAGTTATCTATGGTACCAGGTGCCATTGCAGCGGTAGTAGTCACTGTAGGAGCTACATAGAGAGGGTGAGTTGTAGACCAGTATGGAGAGGTGTGATCAGGTAGGCCATCTGTAGTTATTACTACATTGTTACCACTGAGTGATGCGCTTACATTACCAGTGAAGTCTGCAAATGCAGGGCTGAGTGTAGGAGTAGTGTCGGTATCAGTATCTGTGTCAGTATCTGTGTCTGTATCAGAGCTGCTGGAGCTGGAACTAGAACTAGATGAGTCACATGAGTTTAGTTGATAGAATAAGCTGGCTGTTAAGATAGGTAATAATTTTTTATATTTCATATGTTTTATTGTGTGTGGTGCCGATCATGCATTGATTAGTGAAAAGGAAACTATTTCTGATGTGTATTTGATCTGTTTTAGTGGAGTATACGGAATATCTAACCAAGTAACTCTGGGAAAGTAGTGTATTATTATTTGAAAAATGTCTTTCCTAACAGAGGATGGCTCAGGGATTAGTAGCTCTATGTTTATTAGTCGCTATGTTTATTAGTCGCTATGTTTAAGTTGTTAAGTGGGGTACTGATGCTTAGCTGAGGTCAGCTCAGAAAGGGAAGCTATAATATGGATGGCAGTTTACTTGGTTAAGCCAGGTTCTCCTTTGAGATCTAGCTTGATCGGTGTCACTGAGTAAATAGTGGACCAGACGGCTAGCTTGTCCTTACTGAGTAATTTATCTCGTGATTCTTTAGTAGGGTGAGTGAATACGAGGCCATCTGATGTGATGTATAGATCTAGCTTAGCTTGCCTAGCTATTTCAATGAGGTACTGCCGAAGTGTGATGTTACGGGCTTCGTATGTTATTGGCATTTCCATTAAGCCTTCAGGAAGCGTAATGCAGTCTTTCGGTCGCTTCGTTTTGTCTAATGCGAATTTTCCCATTCCTTTATCTCTCGGATTAATAGGTGAGTCTAATTCCGTTGCTCTACTGACTGCCGAGTGTGCGGTATTTATAAAGGGGGTCTTTGAATAACTGACAGATGGGATGATGAGTTCATCGAGAAACTTGTTAAAAGCCGCACCTTGATTCGCTTGTGCTCTCACACTGATTAGGCTGATGAAGCTAAGCAGGATGACCCTCATTGTTAGAGAAATTTTCATATTAAATGAAATGGGTGAGATGTTAGGTTGGTGGTTTATTTAGAATCTTGTATTAGGAATGCATTTTTTATTTCAGCAGGTACATTAGTGGTGATTGATTTTATCCCCCATGTGTTGAGTTGATAGGCTGTCTTAGTATCATCGACTGTCCATGCGTGGTATTCGTAGCCTTTCTGGATGAGTCGCTGAACTGATGCCTCGCTGATGTAGTCTTTGTTAGAGCTTAGTCCATCAGCATTGATTTTCTTTAATGTTGTGAGGATGGATTCTTTAGAAGGAGTGACTCTTCCAAGTGTTTTCTTTATTTTGCATAGCCAAAGAGCTTTGTACTGTGGGGTTTTATTTTTGATAGCTTGTAGGACGTTTGGATTAAAACAAATGATGATGATTTGTTCGTCTTTAAGGCCAGATTTATCGATTGCCTTGAGAAGGTGAGGGATGATCTCGATCCCGCATTTGACTTCAATATAGATTTTCTTTTGCTTGGGGACGGTGGCGAATACTTCTGAAATGAGGGGGATGGTTGTTCCTTTGAATTTCTTATTGTGTTTTAGTCCGACATCAAGAGTACGTAGCTCGGCTAAAGTGGATTGGCTAATGGTTAGATTTTTGTCCGCTATTATCTTAGTGTTTTTATCATGAAAGCAGACGATGTGATTATCTTTTGTTAGATGAAAATCAGCTTCTATCGCATCTGCACCTTGTTGCCAGGCTAGGTTAAAGGCGGGGATGGTATTCTCAGGCGCATCCTTAGATGCTCCACGGTGAGCCACGATGAAGGGGGAATCTGCATAAGAGAAGAGGCTGAGTAGTAGTAGGATGCCGAGGAGTTTGATTTTCATCATATTACGAGAGTTGTTTATATAGTCTAAGCTTGATGTCTGGCTTGTCGATTAGAACGGTTAGCTTCTATGAAGTGGTGGGTTAAATACCGTCACCGAATGACTGGGCAGTGAAGCCTTCGAAGTCCTTGTCTAGGTCATCGGCGAAACCTCCTGAGCTTAGGGTCTGCTCTGTTTTTTGTTTGGCTAGTTCTAGCTTGTCTTGGATGTTGAGTGGTTCTTGTAGCTGAGGTTCGCGGGCTATTTCATCAATGATGGTGGGTTCTGTAAGTTCCGCATTTTCTGGTGCTGAGCCTAGTTCTTGAAATTTTCTAGCGCCTGGGAGGACGTTGCGTTCTAGTGATCCTACGGCTTTGTTGTAGTTTATTACAGATGATTTTAGGCTGCTGCCGATCTTGTCGATGTGACTTGAGAATGTGTTTAGACGTTTGTAGAGTTCTCTACCGAGGATGGATATTTCTTTGGCATTTCTGGTGAGAGCTTCTTGCCTCCATCCGTATGCGACGGCACGAAGCAGTGCGATGAGGGTAGTGGGAGTGGCGAGGATGACGCCCTGGTCTACACCTGTCTCGATGAGTGAGGCGTCCTGTGCGAGAGCGGCTGAGAAGATGGCTTCATTAGGGAGGAAGAGTACGACAAATTCTGGGGTTTGCTCGAATTGTTCTTGGTATTTCTTAGAGGATAGTTGCTGGATGTGGGTGCGGACTTGGCTTGCGTGTAGCTTGAGTGCGGCTTCCCGCTCGGCATCATCGTCAGCTTCTATGGCATCGAGATAGGCAGACATGGCGGCCTTGGAGTCGACCACTATTTTCTGCCCGCCAGGGAGTGATACGACTAGGTCTGGGCGGCGTGCTCTGCCATCGGTGTCTAGTGTGTTGACTTGAGTTTTGAAATCACAGTGTTCCTGCATTCCTGCCATTTCTACTACGCGGCGGAGCTGCATTTCTCCCCATTGTCCGCGGCCTGTTGGCTGGCGGAGGGCTTTGACGAGTTGGGAGGTTTCGCGCTGGAGTCCTTGTTGGGATTCCTGCATTTGCTGGACTTGTTCTTTGAGTGAGGCGTAGGCACCTTCGCGGGCTTTTTCTAGTTCGCCGATACGCTGCTCTACTTTATCTAGGGTGGTTGAGACGGGCTTGACCATTTGCTCGACTGCGACGTTACGTTTATCGAGGTCTACTTCGGCTTCTTTTTGTTGGGTGCTGAAGGAGGTTTTTGCTAATTGGAGAAACTGTTCTTGGTTGGCTTTTAGCGCATCTGAGGAGAGGACCTTGAAGGTATCTCTTAGTTTTTTCTGAGCTTCATTAAGAATATGTTCTTTCTCGATAGCTGCTTTTTCTTCAGCAGCGAGTCTAGCGTGAAGGGTGGCGGTGTTTTGCTTGAGTGAGGCTTCTGACTCTCTGATGACGGTGAGTTCATCTTTGTGAGCTTCCAGCTGTTCTTTTAGCTCGTAGGTACGAGTCTGCTCGGCTTCTAGCTTGGCAGAAATTTTAGCAACACTGGCTTTACTGGAGTTAGAGCATGCTAGCCAAGTGATTAAAATCCCAAGAACTGTGACTACTATGACGATGATGTAGTGTTCCTTAGTGAGTGGTGGTTGGAGCTGGAGTAGCGTCTGAAATGAAGATGAATGCATAGGTGGAAAATGTCTAAGGATTGGTTCTTGCGAAAAAGGTAACCTGCACTTAGTCTCTTTGTGAATGAAGATCGACCTTTAAAAGTGATTTTTAGCGATCTATTTCACTCTATATAAACTCTAATCATAAAAGAAAGATACGAATATGGCATTTGAACTACCAGAACTAGGATACGCATATGATGCGCTTGAGCCGCACATCGATGCTCGCACAATGGAAATACACCACAGTAAGCACCACAATGCTTATGTAACTAACGTGAACAACGCGATAGCAGGTAATGCTGATCTAGAAGGCATGAAGATCTGTGAACTCGTACAGAATCTCGATAAGGTGCCTGAGGGCATTCGTGGTGCTGTAAGAAATAACGGTGGTGGACACTTTAATCACAGCATGTTCTGGGAGAGCATTCAGCCAGGCGGAGCATCTGCACCTAGCGGTGATCTCGCAGCAGCTATCGATGCGTCATTCGGCTCATTCGATGGTTTCAAAGAAGCGTTCTCTAAGGCAGCAGCTACTCGCTTCGGCTCAGGTTGGGCATGGCTCGCGATCAAGAGCGGTAAGTTGGAGGTCTGCTCTACTCCTAACCAAGATAACCCGCTCATGGCTGATACTTGCTGTGGTGGTGTGAATCCTATCCTCGGACTCGATGTATGGGAGCACGCTTACTACCTTAACTATCAGAACCGTCGTCCAGACTACATCGCTGCATTTTTCAGTGTGGTAAACTGGGATGTGGTAGCTGACTGGTACGCTAAGTACAAGTAAGCTTTACTGACCTAATTTTTTCTAAGCTCCTGACTGGTGAAGTAGTTCACTAGTCAGGAGCTTTTCTTGTGGGCGAGTAGTAATTCTTTCCATGATGGGTAATTTAAAGTAACTTTTTATCCAGTGATGAAAATGAAATTATGGATATGCTTGTGGCTAGTAGCGACATTCTCTTTAGCAGCTAAGAGGCCTAATGTGTTGATGTTGTATGCTGATGACTGGCGGTTCGATACTCTGGGTGCTGCCGGTCATCCTATTCTGAAGACGCCTAATATTGATGCGCTGGCTGAGGATGGGTTTCGTTTTACTCATGGCTGTGTGACTACTTCTATCTGCGGAGTGAGTAGGGCTAGTTTGTTTACTGGGCAGTGGATGTCACGTCATGGGAATGTTGGTTTTAGGTTGTTTAAGACTCCATGGAGTGAGACTTATCCAAGCTTACTGCGAGAGAATGGCTATCATGTGGGGCATGTGGGGAAGTGGCATAATGGTGGCTTTCCACAGAAACATTATGACTATGGTAAAGCTTACGCTGGGCATCACTGGATCAAGGATGAAGAGGGAAATAGGATCCATGTGACGCAGAAGAATGAGAATGATGCGATAGAGTTTCTGAGGACTCGTCCAGCGGATAAGCCATTCGTTCTGACCTTAGCATTCTTCGCCACACATGCGGTGGATCATGAGAAACAACAATTTTTCCCACAAGATGAGAGCATGAAGCTGTATAAGGATGTGGATATTCCTATCCCTAAGACGGCGACGAATGCGTCGTTTAAGAAGTTGCCAGCATTTATAGCCAATGAGAGAAATGAGGGGCGGAGGCGCTGGCACTGGAGGTTCGATGAGCCAGAGAAGTACCAGAGGATGATGAGAAATTATTATCGGATGGCGACTGAGGTGGATACTACGTGTGGGCGCGTGATAGCTGAGCTGAAGCAGCAGGGTGTGTATGATGAGACGTTGATTATTTTTACTGGAGATAATGGGTATTACCATGGTGAGCATGGTTTGGCGGATAAGTGGTATCCACATCAGGAAAGTATCAGAGTGCCATTGATCGTGCGTGACCCGAGGATGTCTGAGATGCTGCGTGGGAAGACGAATGATGAGTTTGCTTTGAACGTGGATCTGGCTCCTACTATTTTAGGTGTAGCTGGGGTCAAGGCTCCAGAGACGATGCAGGGGCGTGATCTTGAGGCGTTGTATTCTGGGAAGATGGTGACTGACTGGAGGCAGGAATTTTTCTATGAGCATCCTACTTTGAGAAATGAAAATTTCATCCCCTCGTCTGAGGCTCTTGTTAGAAAGGAATGGAAGTATTTTTATTGGCCGAATTTTGGTAGGGAGCAGTTATTTCATATCACTAATGATCCGGATGAGGAGAATGATGTGGTGGGGGATGAGGCCTATACTGAGGTGCTGGAGGAGATGCGTGCGCGGTTCAAGTAGTTGAAGAAGGCGGCGGAGTAGTTTTTGTGATTGTTGCGAGTCTCTACCCAGTCCTAGGTCAGCTGGCGACTGACACAGACAGAGCTCGTCTGGTGGTGGGTTTTTCTATGGAGAGAAGATTACTGGATGCTCATTGGGGTGGCTTTTTTCTTTCACCTGTGAATGGGCTTTGTTAGGTGTAGGGCATGCGTATTGGAATTTTAAATAGTGGGGGAGATTGTCCAGGGTTGAATGCTGTCATTCACGGGGTAGTGGGTGCGGCTAGTAAGCTGGGCTGGGAGGTGATAGGATTTCGCGATGGCTTCGAGGGCTTATTACCTCCGGGGGATTATCAGATTTTGGACTCTGAGGATACGGTGGGTATTTTGAAGCTAGGTGGCACTATTTTAGGGACGACTAATAAAAGGCAGTTCGCTACTAAGATCGGAGGATCTCTGGATGATCAAGCTGAGAATGTGATAGAGAAGGTGGGGCGGACGATGAAGCAGTTAGAGATCCGCGCGCTGATCGTGGTGGGTGGTGATGGTTCTTTATCTACTGCGTTAGAGCTTTATAAAGCGGGCTTTCCTGTGATCGGTGTGCCTAAGACGATTGATAATGATTTGCAGGCGACTGCAATGACGTTCGGGTTCGATAGTGCTGTGTCCTGTGTGGTGGATGCTATGGATCGGCTACATACGACTGCGGTAAGCCATAAGCGTGTGTTAGTGGTAGAGGTGATGGGTAAGAATGCTGGATGGATAGCGCTTTGGGGAGGTATTGCTGGAGCTGCTAATGTGATCTTGATTCCTGAGATAGAATTTTCTTTAGATGTGGTGACGAACTGTATCATGGAGCGTGAGGCAAAGGGGATACATAGTACCATGGTGATCGTGGCGGAAGGTGCGATGATGCCTGGTGGCGAGGTGGTGACGCAAGCTGATAAGGATGAGCGAGCAGGTGATGTTAGGTTTGGAGGGATAGGAGATACACTAGCGAATGAGCTAGCGAGGCGTACCGGAAAGGAAACGCGCGCATGTACTCTGGGGCACTTGCAACGTGGTGGTGAGCCTACTAGCCTGGATCGTATTCTTGGTGCAAGGTTCGGCGTGAAGGCGGTGAAGCTGGCGCAGGAAGGAAGCTTTGGAAGTATGGTGAGCTACCAGTCATATCATGTGGGCTCTGCACCTATTGAGGATGCGGTTCATAAGCTGCGCTTGGTGGAGCCAGATAGTGAGGTGGTGGAGACGGCTCGTGCCATTGGAATATGTTTCGGTGATGGTGAGGTTTCTGAGGGGTAAGAGAGATTTTTTAGTAATATTTAATAGAGAGAAAAAGATGATGAAGAATTCAGAAGAGAGAGGTGAAGCGCGGTCTTCAGGGTATGCATTGTTTGATCTGGATCAAACGATCGTACCTTGGGATACTCAGTTGTCGTTTTGTAATTATGTACTGAAGCGCGAGCCTTTACGCAGGTTGCATGTGTTAGGTCTACTTCCCTTTTTACCATGGACTAAGGTGCTGGGCGCGGATGGGATGAAGCGTGTGTTTTTAAATTACCTAGCATTGATGGATGTGGAGGCACTGGATCAGTATGCTAAGGATTTCGTGGATGAGCTCTTTCCTGAAGGGATGTATTCTGAGGTGTTAGAGATAGTAAAAGAGCATAAGGATGCAGGTAGGTTGACTATTTTGAATAGCGCTAGTCCCGATGTCTGGGTGAAGTACCTATCTGAGAAGATGGGGTTTGATTTTTATTATGGGACGCGGGTGGAGATAGATAAGCGTGTGTCGTTTTTCCCTGATCTAACAGGAGGTAATAATAAGGGGGCGAATAAGCTAGGCAGAATGAGGCCACATTTTCCAGAAGGATGGAAGGATGGTGAGGTGCTGAAGGATAGTTATGGTTATTCAGACAGTCATGCAGATATTCCAATGTTAGACATCTGTGAGCATAATACGATGGTGCATCCTACGGATAAATTAATCGAGTATGGAACGAAGCGAGGCTGGGAAACAATAACTCCGAAACGACCAACTAAAGGTAGATTACAGTTTGGCTGGGCTTGCTTCAAGCAGGCGATAGGAGCTTACTAGTGGAGGTCTATATGATGTTAGTGAAGTTTTAGATCATAAAAAAGCTGAGTGAATAGTTGCCAAGTCGTCATAGATGTTCATAGAGTTTATCTATGAGTAATTTAGCAGAAATCCTAGAGGGAGCAGTGTCCAGCGGTCAGCTCTTGGAATCATCGAAAGAGAATATCCTGAGCCATCTAGCTGGAGCTGTTAGTGTTACGTCTGGAGCTGCCGTGAATGAACTTGTCGAGGGTGGCGAGTGGGCTGAACTCAATGATAGATTTTATAAGACACTAGCTTTCGGTACGGGTGGCCTGCGAGGGCGAACATTAGGTAAGGTAATTACTAAGGTGGAGTTAGGAAATGGTGGACCAAATGAGCGGCCTGAGTTTCCTTGTGTTGGCTCTGCTACTATGAATTTCTATAATGTAGGAAGAGCGATTCGTGGTATGATAGCTTATGTGAAGAAGCATTTTGAAAATGAAGGGATTGAACGTAAGCCGGCATTTGTGTTTGGGCATGATACGCGACATTTCTCTAGAGACTTCGCTGAGTTCTGTGGCAAGATTTGTAATGATCATGGGTGCGACGCGTATTTATTCGAGGGAGCGCGTGCTACGCCACAGGTTTCATTCTTGATCCGTGAACTGAGGCTCGATGCTGGAGTGGTGCTGACTGCGAGTCATAATCCGTATCATGATAATGGATTTAAAGCGTATTTTAATGATGGTAGCCAGCTGGTGGAGCCGCATGCGACTGGTGTGATCAATGAGGTGAATGCGATCACTAGTGAGGCGTATGACGTGCTTCCAGAGAGCGAACGTGGAGAGCTTTTCGTAGTAGGTGAAGAAGCAGACCGTCGCTATATGGATAAGCTGAAGACTACGTTACTAAGACCGGATTTGTTAGAAGGTGGTGAGGCGACTAAGGTTGTGTTTGCTAACATTCATGGAACTGGTGGGCACATTGCTGTGCCGATGTTGCGTGAGCTAGGATTTGATGTGCTCACGGTGCCTGAGCAGGATGCACAAGATGGAAGATTTCCTACGGTGGTCTCACCGAATCCTGAGAATGCTGAGGCATTACAGATGGGTGTAGATCTCGCTGAGAAGGAGAGCGCAGAAATAGTGATAGGAACTGATCCTGACTGCGACCGTATGGGTGTGGTGGTGCGTGATGATAATGGGGTGATGCAGATACTCACTGGCAACCAGACAGGGACTCTAATGGAGTGGTATCGAGTCAAGACGATGTTCGAGAATGGTACTCTGAATGACTCTAACAGAGGTCGGGCAGTAGTAGTGAAGACTTATGTGACTTCTCCATTGCAGAATAAGATCGCTGAGAAGTTCGGCATCAATGTAGTGGACACTCTGACTGGGTTTAAGTTCATCTGTGCGAAGCTACAGAAGTACGAAGAGGGGATCCCAACGGAAAGATATGGGGGCGAATACCGAGATCTTTCAGAGGATGAAAGCCGTAAGCTGAGGCTTGAGTATTCACGTTTCTTTGTCTTCGGTGGTGAAGAAAGCTATGGCTATATGGGAGGTGACTATGTACGTGATAAAGATGGCAACATGGCGACAGTGATGTTCGCTGAGATAGCAGCTTACGCGAAGAGTGTAGGCAAGAGCGTGGCTGGCCTGTTAGATGATATTTACCGCGAGTACGGTTATCACAAAGAGGTGAATAAGAGTGTGGTGATGGAGGGTGCAGAGGGTGCTGCCCAGATCGCTGGTCTTACGAAGTCATACTCAGAGGATAACCCAACAGAGTTTGCAGGAGTGAAGGTAGCGAACGTGCGCGACTTCGCAACGACTACTTATGAAGATGCTGAGGGCGATGAGGTGCCTAGGCAGGGGATGCTGATCGTGGATATGGAGGATGGAAATTCTTTCGCTGTTAGACCTTCCGGAACTGAGCCTAAAATTAAGTATTACTTATTCGGAAATGATGATCCATCAGATGATCTGGCGGCAAGCCAAGCAAAGGTGTCTGATGGACTGAAAAAGCTATGGTCTGCTATCGAGGCTGATATGCAGCAGAGGATGCAAGGGTAGCTGAATTATTATTAGGTTATGCCGTTAGCGACTGAGATTACTTTACCGAAAGAGGTTAGGCCGGAATTTCCAGATAAGTGTATTTCTTGTCACTCGAAGCCAGATTCTGAGATCAAGATTATACAAAATTCGTCTAATCCCTTGTTAGCTTTTTTTATTCCATTGATTATGCTCTTTGGGTGCTCACGTGTGAAAGTTCCTATATGTCGTAAATGTAAGAAAGGCTTTCTTTTGCAGAGGTGGTCACGGGAGATTATTTTGATTATAATAGCATTGGTAGTGGTCTTTTTTGTATCACCTTATTTTGGTGAGTGGTCTAGTTTGAGTAAGAAATTAGCAGTTGGAGGCATAGCGCTTGTAGCGATTATACCGATCATTATCGTTGAGTTTATTTGGCCGCGTGTTTTTAGCACTACAGCATGGGCTAACTCTGTAGAGTATGAATTTGCAGAACGTGATTATGCGCTTGAGTTCTATAAGCTAAATGAGGAAAAGGTAATCCAATCAGACGTCGATGATGTATAAACTATTTTCTTATGGGACGCTGCAGTACGAGCAGGTGCAAAAGGAACTTTTTGGCCGGCTGTTAGAAGGTGAAGATGATGTGCTCTGCGGTTATGTGGTGGCTGATCTGAAGATACAGGACGCTGAGGTGATCCGTAAGAGTGGGACAGATATTCATCCTATATTACAGTCTACAGGTAAGATTTCTGACGAAGTTGAGGGTACGATTTATCAAGTCACTGAGGAGGAGTTAGAGCAGGCGGATAAATATGAGATTAAGGATTACAGCAGGATAGAGGTGCGTTTTAAGTCTGGAGTTTCGGCTTGGGTTTATGCTGCGGCTAGTGATCTTGAAAAATGAAGTGTAAATTCCTGACGGACTGTCCTAGTAGTTGCTGTCAGTTAAATCTTTCAGATTTCTAACGCTTGAGTTGTTTGGCTTGTTCTGGGGTGAGGTAGCTTAGAGCTTTTTTGGGATTAGATCTAGCGTAGGCATTTACCTTAGTGGCTTGCTCGTTAGTGAGCGCTAGGTGGGCGAAGATGGTGCCTTGGATTTGCTTTTTTTGATCGCTCTTTGGTGCTGCACGGTAGGCTGTGAATTTTTTGGAACCTGGCAGTTTGTTAGGTTCATCGATATAGATGCCTGTAGCTACACCATCTGCCTTGGCTTGCTTGAGGATTTCCTCCATGGTTGTTACTTCAGAGTTGTACTTGACGAGGGTGACTTCGCGTCCGTCCATGAAGCCGGCTTCGGTCTCTGTTACTCCATCGATAGCTCCTATTTTTAGTTCACCGGTCCAGAAGCAATATTGGCATATTGCGAGTCTGGAAGTTTGTGTTTTTGGGGCTTTTTCGCTGGTTGCTGTGGCGTCTTTATTGTTGGTTGTTTGGGAGTTAGCGTTGAGGAGAGTGAGTGCAGATATTAGGGCGATGATGTTGAGTGCGCTGAATAGGAGTGTTGGTTGCATATTTATTATGAGCAATATCTAGGTGTTATTATTCCTTAAAAATATAGAACTATGTAGTTTACTATCGGGTGAATTCATTTATTTAAAGGGGCATGATGAAACTTTTGATTACGGGTCAATCTGGGCGTATGGGGCAGACATTGATCGAGGCAACTGGGCTTAATCCTGAGACAGAGCTCGGCAGTACACATGATACTGGCGAAGACCTGACTGCAGCATTTGCTAAGTCTGATGCGGCGATTGATTTCACTGTGCATTCATTTACGAAAGAAGTGTTAGAAGCTGCTATGGTGAGTAATACACCATTAGTAATAGGTACGACTGGTCACACGGATGAGGAGAAGGCGCTTATTCATAAAGCTGCTGAGACTCTTCCAATAGTCTTCGCATCTAACTTTAGTGTGGGAGTGAATACTCTCTTCTGGCTGACGCGCAAGGCCGCCGCTATTCTGGGTAATGAGCGCTTCGACATCGAGGTGACTGAGATGCATCATCATCATAAGATAGATGCGCCATCGGGGACGGCACGTACGTTGTTAGAAATTCTCAATGAAGAGACGAATACGTCTTATGAAGATGATGTGACTCACGGTAGAGTGGGGAACATTGGCGCACGTCCGAAGAAGGAGATAGGGATGCATACACTAAGAGGTGGTGATGTGGTGGGCGATCACACTGTGATGTTTGCCGCAGATGGCGAGCGCGTGGAGCTTACCCATAAGGCGAGCAGCAGAATGACATTTGCTGGTGGGGCTGTGCAGGCAGCAGTGTGGCTGAAGGATAAGCCAGCCGGCCTCTACGATATGCAGGATGTTCTCGGTCTGAAGGGTTAATCAAATAAAGTGATTATTTGATATAATAACGAATAGATATATAGTCAGACGTGGGCACTAGAGTAGGTATAGCACTGGGGACAAATTTAGGGAATCGGCTTTCGAATCTCCGCAAGGCTCGTGATCTACTACGTGGTCTGGTGGATCCGGAGTCGCATTATTTACAAGCGCCTATCTATCAGTCTGAGCCAGTGGCCTGTGCTTCTGACTCGCCAGATTTTTATAATACGGTGATTGAGATCGACTATATTGGTGAGCCGTACGAGCTGTTAGGGAAGACCCAGGGGGTAGAATTTCATCTCGGTAGAGAGGCTACTTATGAGAGGAATGCACCAAGGGTGATCGATGTGGATATTCTGTATTTTGGCAACGTGGTGCTGAATGAAGATATTTTATCTATCCCGCATCCAAGACTTACTGAGCGGTTATTTGTCCTTCATCCGCTAAGTGACATCCGTCCGAATTTAATTCTGCCTGGTGACGAGGTGACTGTGGCTGAGCACCTGGAGCATCTGGATAGCGATGAGCTTGAGCTGAGTCTTGTACAGAGTCTGTGGTAATATTTTTCTAATACCCTAATAGCAACGTGTATCAAACTATGAAACCTAACGAAAAAGCGAGTCGGATCAAGTCAATGAAGGGGAGTAAACCTGTGAGTTGTCTCACGGGTTATGATTTCGCTACGGGTAAGCTGTTAGATGAGGCTGGTGTGGATCTGATCTTAGTAGGAGATTCTCTTGGTATGGTGGTGTTAGGGTTTCCTGATACTACGCATGTAACGATGGAGCATATGCTGCATCATACTGCTGCTGTCGCTCGAGGAGTGAAAAATGCCTTGGTTGTGGGTGATCTACCAATTCATTCATATGATACGCCGGCTGATGCATTAGCAAATGCGCAGCGACTCGTAGAGGCTGGAGCAGATGCGGTAAAGCTAGAAGGCGGTCTGATGCAGATAGAGAAGGTGAAGGCTATCATTGATGCAGGGATTCCAGTATTTGGCCATATGGGGATGCTTCCGCAGCGTGTGCTCACTGAGGGAGGCTATAAGAAGAAAGGAAAATCTGAAGGTGAGGTGGATGCTATTATCGAAGGTTGCGTCGCTCTGCAAGAGGCTGGTTGTTTTGCTATTGTTCTCGAGAGTGTGGTCGGAGCATCTGCAGCTAAGATTACGGATGCCATAGATATACCTATGATCGGGATTGGCTGCGGGGAGGGAAATTGTGATGGCGAAATAGCAGTGATCACTGATGTGGTAGGAGCTTATCCATGGTTCGTTCCTCCATTCGCTACTGTGCGAGCTGATGTGGCTGGAGATACTAAGCGCGCAGCTGAGGCTTATATTGCTAATATGAAAATGCGGTAGCTAGATGTGATCGTGGATTGATGTAGAGTTTAAAATTGAATATTTAGTTTTTAACAGGCATAGTACTAGTGATGCAAATGAAAACAATAAGGTCAGGCACGATGATCGAGAATGAGACGAAGGTAAAGGTGAAGCCTGCTTTACCTTGGACTGTGATCGTCTATGATGATCCTGTGAATCTGATGCAATACGTGACTATGGTACTTAAAAAAGTCTTTGGCTACTCTGATGAACGAGCTACAGCTCTGATGCAACAGGTGCACGATAATGGTCGCTCGCTTGTGTGGTCAGGGGAGAAGGAGAAGGCTGAGTTCTACGTTCAGCAGCTGCATACCTATCAGCTCAAAGCATCACTAGAACAAGACGTATGAGAGTAGCACCCACACTCCAAGGAGGTATCCGTATAGACGCTGACTGCGCAGAAGACTGGCTGATGCTAGACATGATCTGTGTCGATGCAGCAGGTGTGCCAGGGAAGCCTCTCTATGATCGCTTAGCGGAGAAAATGGCAAGTGACCAAGACTGGGAGGAATTCGTGGCACCAGATATACGTAGCCAATTTTCGGACCAGGTCACTCACGTCTCACGTTCTATATCATCTGCTCAGCGAGATGAAGATCAAGCTGGGGCAGTCATTATAGAAAAGGGAGACTGCATCACGTGGTACGGAGCTATCAATCAGGCTAGAATGACTCTAGAGCAGGTCTATACGATGAGTGAGCTAGATAGATCTGCAGAACTCGATGATCTTGATGAGCTTAGTGATAAAATACGCTTAGCCCTGATGAGAAGTGACTTTTATACTGCGTTTCAGTCGATCTTGTTAGACTACGTGTTAGGGTAATCTGCTATGGGCGCTTCGCTGTCCATTCGGTGGAGGCGTAGCGTGAATAGGCTAGTTCTTCTGCAGCTTTATAAAATTTCACTTTTGGCGACCATCTCTGATGTGAGGTGGCTAACATTCTGATGAGTTGCTCCTTCCAGGCGGAGCTGTCTTTGACGCCTATGACTGATCCTTGATGGAGGAGTCCTAGTTTGCTACGTTTCTGGCCAGCGCCAGCGAGCTTATTTCCTAGAGGGCAAGTGATGTCATACTCTACAGGATTCGTGAAGCAGTTGGACTTATCTTTAGCCGATAGTTGGTGGCTTTCAGAAGTCAACTGACAGGGAGTGCCAGTGGCTATGAGGGCATTTGCGACTGCTTGATGGATGATGCGGTAGCTTTCTGCTCCGCGTAAATTTGCCCAAGAATGACTCCGAGGAATGACGAGTGAGTATGTGATGTCTGGCCGGTGATCTACGATACCTCCACCTGTCCAGCGGCGGATGTACTCGAGCTCTTCATCAGGAAATGATGTCATCGCTGAAGCTAAGCGCTCGAAGTATCCAAAGCTTACCGAAGGCTGACTCCAGTCATAAAATCTTAGTAGAGTAGTGTCCGTGACGCTCTCTAACAACAGCTGGTCAATCGCCATATTGATAGCCCCAGAGCGGGGAGTGGTATCATGCCAGATGTGGCAGTTCTTTAGAGTAGGCGAATCCATGCTGGTATGGTTTTACAAGAAGCAGAGTGCTTGTCAATGTAGTGAGACCTAATACTGGAGGCTATCTTCCAGCAAACTAACGGATAAATAGCTTGCATGAATGCTTGAGAAGTGGAGATTGGTTGTATGAATCATTCACAGACTGACGACTTAAGAATAAGCAAGCTAGATCCGCTTATTTCACCTGCTGTTCTATCCTATTATCTTCCTATTTCTGAGAAGGCAGCAGGAGTTGTTTCTGTAGCGCGTAGCGGGTCTGAGAAGATCATGACAGGCGAGGACGATCGTGTGCTTGTAGTAGTCGGTCCTTGCTCTATCCATGACACTAAGGCGGCGGTAGAATATGCTGAGAAGCTTAAGGTGCTTATCGAAAAGTATAAGGATGATCTGCTCATCGTAATGCGCGTATATTTCGAGAAGCCACGTACTACTGTTGGCTGGAAGGGACTTATTAATGATCCACATCTTGATAACTCTTTTGACATTAATCGTGGTCTGCGCATTGCTCGTGAACTACTTCTTAAGCTAAATGAAGTCGGTGTCCCAGCGGCGACAGAATTTCTGGATACCATCTCACCGCAGTATGTAGCAGATCTTATCTCTTATGGAGCTATCGGAGCGCGTACTACTGAGTCACAGATCCACCGTGAGTTAGCATCTGGTCTTTCTATGCCAGTAGGATTTAAAAACGGAACAGGTGGTAGCATCCAGATAGCACTTGATGCAATCCAGGCAGCACAGGGATCACACCATTTCCTCTCAGTATCTAAAGAGGGTGTTTCTGCCATCGTGACGACCTCAGGTAATGACTCCTGCCACATCATTATGCGCGGATCATCACAGGGTCCAAACTACGATGCCGCATCAGTGAATGACGTAGCTGGGCAACTCACAGCTAAAGGCTTACCTGAGCAAATGATGGTGGACTGCTCACATGGAAACTCTAAGAAAGACTTTAGAAATCAGGCAGGCGTAGTATCTGACCTCTGCGGTCAGATCGCGAATGGATCTAAGGCTGTAGCTGCGGTAATGATAGAGTCTCACCTTGTAGAAGGTGCGCAGAAGCTCAATAGTGATCTAGATCAGATGACTTACGGTCAGTCAGTTACTGATCAGTGTATTGGCTGGGATGCTACAGAAGCGTTACTTGCTGAGCTTTCTGCTGCGGTGCAGTCTAGAAGAATGGTATAGTCCTGCGCTTGGAGGTGCATCGGCTATTGTTCTTCTAGGTGAATAAGCATGTATTTATTGTGATTCTGTTTGCATTCTACTGTAAGGAGATGTAGAAAGCGCTCATGAGCACGATCATAGAAGACACTGCGATTTCTGAAAAAACAAAGGAGCTTTGCGCTACTATTGTTGAGCAAGAATCATTCGTTAAATTACAATCTCAAGTAGAGGCATTCCTCAGCAACGACGAGGCTAGACTTCAGTACCAGTCAGTCCATGATCAAGGCGAGGCGCTAAATCAGAAACAGCGTTCAGGTGTAGAACTTGGCGAATCAGAAATTTCTGAGTTCGAACAAGCTCGTGAGGAACTTCTAAAAAATACTACTGTGACTGACTTCATGGGAGCTCAAAAAGATCTTCAGACTATTCAGAATATGATCGGTAAGATGGTGGGGATGACTCTTGAGCTAGGCAGAACGCCTACAGCTGAAGACTTCGCAGCTGCTGAAGATGGTGGTGGATGCTGTGGCGGTGGCGAAGCGGCTAGTGCCGGCGGCGGTGGTGGCTGAGGCTGCTAAATTAATGTCAGTGGTTCACTGATAAAAAAGATTTTAAAGAAACAATTATTGCGGGCTACCTAGGTAGCCCGTATTTTATTTACAAGCGAAAGTTTGAAACAGAATATAAAGTCATTATGAGTCAAGATACAATATCATCCTTTGATCACAAGCTAGAGCGTTGGGTCTCTAAGCAGGGTTTATTTTTCCTGTTATTACATGGCAGCGGTAAAGGTTCTCTCATGGCCAAGTTGATCGCAATATTGATTCGATTAGTGATTTTAGCACTGATTGCTCTTATAGCTGTCTGGTTCTTGCTCAAGAACAAGATTGAGACAGATGGATTTAAAGATGATGTAACTCAGCAGATATCTAAGGGGATGAATGCTAGTAATGTCGAAATTTCTTCTATCTCCAGAGTCAATGGAGGTGTCCTTTCTAGTGATATGCTCATCTCTAACCTAAAGCTCGGTGAGACAGAGAAATCATTTTTTAAAGACTGGAAAACTACTGAGTATGAAGTGAATGCGGATGGTAGTAAAAATGATGTCGAGGTTCATCATTCTGCTAGCCTTAGTGGGGTGAATGTATCCCCACTTAATATTAGCGATAGTTACTTTAACGTGTGGAATGCCAGGAATGTAAAAATCAATAGCATGGATATAAAGCTGAAGACTGGGGCGAATACCGATGCCGAAGCTCAGGAGGCTTATGCGAGTATTTTCAAAAAATATGATTCTTTAAAACTAAGCTTCATTAACGTAGTTGATGGCACTATCCGATGGGGGAATAGCGCAAAGACAGCAGGTGAGATTAAGAATGCGGACTTTGAGATCTTGAGAAAAGAGGAATCTTGGGAAATAGGCATAACGGGAGGCACATTATCCTACGCGTGGCTTCAGGGCGTGAATATTTTACAAATGAAAGTCATCTGTAATGCCTCAGGGAAGATAGAATTTAACCAGGCATACGTCAAAGTGGGGGAAGGTGTACTTGCCTTCAGTGGTGAGATTAACGTTCTTGCTACACCTGAAGTAGAAGGTCTCTATGAATTCAGTAAAATCAATATTAGCGACTTTATTGGTACAGAATATGAACGATATATAAGTGGAAAAATAAATGGCAAGGGGAGCTATCGAGGTACACTAAATTCCGCGGAAGGGATTACTTATGAAACAAGTATCACCTTATCTGAGAACGAAAGTGATTCGCCTGAAGTTGCTGATAGCGTATTGGTAATCAAAGGTCGTGAGTTTGAATTACTCGATGTCGTTCAGACGATTGACCTGATAAGGGGGTATTCAAATCTCCGAGCCTATGAGGGAGATATTACCATTAAACATGAACCACTAGCAGGAGAGACTAAATTTAATCTTAATGAGGTTAGAGCCGGAGCTGGTGGCCTTATTCTGATGGACGGTGCTTTCCAGTTATCAGAGAGTGATGATATCCCTGTTTCAGAAGAAGAGGAGAAAGAGAGGGGTGAGACATTTTCTGGTGAGATTAAAATGGGCTTTTTACCAACGGTGTTCCAAGAGAACGCCGCTCTTTTCGGAGCTTTAAAAAGCGAGACTACAGTTTACAGAATAGAGTTAGATGCTGATATAGAAGGACAAGTAGGTCAGCTCACTTCTAAAGCTGGCGAGAAGCTGTATCAAGCTGTTGAGAAAGTAAAAAATAATCGTTAGAATGTGTAGAATGTTCTTGCAGAACACTTAATACTGTCATAGGTTCCGCCCGCAGTCAGTAACGCGATTAACGCTTAGCTGACTTACCTTATAAATCGCGGGATGGAGCAGCCAGGTAGCTCGTCAGGCTCATAACCTGAAGGTCGTAGGTTCAAATCCTACTCCCGTAACCAATGAAAGCCCTTTATCCATAATGGATTGAGGGCTTTCTCCTTTTTAAAGAGGTGGTATTCAAATTCGCTTAAATACAGCCAAAATACGCTTTTTAACCTTGGAATTAGGTTCATGGAGCGGATTTTCACTGATAGATGCTTATAAATTTAGGTTTTCAGGAGTGCTCTTAAGAGTTCTAGAATGTAGCCTGAAATCGCCTAGCCAGTGTCTTTCTAACCGGATGCGCTCGCGGGTACGTTTTTTAGAATCTAGGTCACCGTATTCGATGTCTATTTCTGCACTGACTTGAGTGGTTTTAAATGTGGTGAACCTTATGACCGGGTAGCGAGCCTCGCGGAGGAATGTGTGGAGTGGTGCTGTTGGCTGGTCTGCATTCCATAGGTAGATAGCAGGTGGAAAGTCATCCAGCTGACTGAGGGTCATGAAGACTTCGCGGATGGCACTATCTTTGTTGTTTTTATGTAGTCTACGAGCTGCGTTTTTTGTGCGCCAGAGTTCTAATAGCGCTAGTTTTGGTTCTTCAATTTCTTCTTTTGCTTCTTGCAGAGCCATTAGACAATGCGCTCTGATACCAGCACGCCATTGCTCGACAGTGATGCTGCCATTCTTGTATTCTGCGAGTAGTCGCTGGGGTGTGAGTATGGGAGGCTCGTGCATGATGAGTTACTTTCTGGCTAGGAAAATTTTGAAGCCCTTGTCTTCTATGAGGAGGCGGTGGGAGCGAAAGTATTCTATGAGACTTTGCTCGTATGGTAGGTGGAGGTTAGCTACGAGGTACATGGTTCCTCCGGGCTTGAGAATGTTTGCAGCTTGTTGGATAAAGGTTTTACCGAGTGTGAAGGATGCATCTTGGGCATCATGGAATGGTGGGTTCATGATGACGGTGTCGAACTTCCGCTGATGTGGCACGGTGTCGGTGACATCTGTCCAGTGGTATTCTACTTTGGTTTTTGAGTCTTTGAGTAGTTCTGTTAGATTGGATTCAGCACAGTCGAGTGCTCTCTTGTCTAGCTCATAGAGGCAGAGGTTATTCATTCTCTGGCGGGTGGTGTTGAGAATGGCGTGGGAGAGGTAGCCGTAGGCTGCGCCGAGGTCAGCTACGCTGCCGTACCAGCTCTCTTGCTGTAGGATCTCGGTGAGTATGATGGAGCCTGTGTCTAGCTTATCAGCGCTGAAGACACCGGGTACGGTTAGTAGCTCTGTGTTCTTGATGGCTTTCGGTCTATTGAGGCTGTTCCACTTTGAGGTAAGTTTTTGATCATGCTCAGCGGTGCATTGGAAGATGCGGCATTTGGCTTTTGAGGTGGTTTCTACTTGGGTGAATGCCTTTGTGATGTCGCGTTTGAGTCTGGATGCGCCTGTTCTGTTAGGAATGATGCTGATCCATGTTCCGTTCGGTTTGAGGTGTTGGATGAGCTTGCCAATTGTGGCGATGTTTTCTGTCGCGAATTTTGTGGCGTAGTGGATGATGAGGTCGAACTTCTGCTCAGCTTGTTCTGGCGTGACTTCTTGCTGGGCGGTGATGCCTTTGCTGATCCAGCGTTGGGCGGTATTCGCGAGGTGAGTGATCACGCTGATGTTATGATCTGTTAGGTGTTCAAGGTAGTTTGCTGGCTCAGCATTGACGATTAGTGTGTCGCCTGATGGGAGTGGAGCTTCGAGAGTTTCTAGGTGAAATTTAAGAGCTTTACTATGCACGGTTAAAGGGATGTTAGATGTTGAGTGAAGAGAGTTTACCTGATGTATCTGTTGGTAAGGTTTTTCAGGATTTTTTGGAGTTCTTTAGTACGCTGCATAAGGTGCGAGACCTGCTCTATGCTGAGGCCTGGCTGTGCGAGGGTAGCTCTGACGGCAGTTTCTTCACGCTGATAGTGTGAGTTGATGATCATGTTAATACCTTCCATCGTGGCTTTCTGAATATCCTCAGGAGTGCGGTAGGAAAGGGTCTGCTGGAGTGCCATCCTGTCGCCTGGTTCTATGGTAGTAAGATACGCCATGACTGCAGAGTTAGAGCTGGCGTCTGGTTTTCTGGCAAGAATGGTGGTGAGGAGGTGACCTCCGGTGGTGTTTTGTAGCGGATTATGAAGTGACTCTAGCTGTTCGCGGATAATTTCCTGCGCTTCATTAGAGTTTAGAGCAAGCGAGCAGAGCATGGATACTGAGCTGTCTAGTTGTGTCTGGATTGCTTTTTGTTCCATCGGCTCGCCGTTGTGATCTACGTTTTGGTCACGTGATTTGTCGTAATCGCGCTGTCGTTTCTGACCTAAGGCGGCTTTTCGCATCCCTTTTCGGAGGTCTTGCGCGCCGATACCTAGTCTGGCTGCCACTTGGTTAATGATGGTATCTTGGGCTATTTTGTTAGAGATGAGGTTGATCTTGGATGCTAGCTCTTCAGCGAGGCGGGTCTTTTCACGGATATCGGCGAGATTAGTTTCACGGGATTCTTGGTCTAGCTTGAACTCAAAGTATTCTTTAGCATTATCTAATAATGTCTGAAATGCTTCGATACCGTGTTGCTGGATGTATGAGTCTGGGTCTTCACCTTTTGGCATGTCGATGCAACGGACGTGGATGCCGACAGGGGCGAGATGTTCGAAGGCTTTTCCCATAGCTTTATAGCCCGCGTTATCTGCATCATAGCAGAGAACGGCCTCTGAGGTGTAGCGCTTGAGAATACGCGCGTGGTGTTCTGTGCAGGCGGTTCCTAACGGTGCAATGGCGTTCTGGATTCCTTTTTCGGAGCAGACGATAGCGTCTATCTGGCCTTCGCAAATGAGGGCAAATTTTGCTTTAGTCATGTGTTTTCTCGCCTTGTCGAGGCCGAAGAGAGTGCGAGATTTATCGAAGACTTGAGTCTGCGGTGAGTTGATGTATTTACCTGATTTTTTATCTTCTACGAGTTGCCTGCCGCTGAAGGCAACGGTGTCGCCTATGTCATTGTTGATAGGGAACATGAGGCGATTTCCAAAGCGGACCCAGAGTCCAGCTTCTGGATTGCGTTCATCTCGCAGGCCAGCTAGACCCGCTTGAATGAGTTCTCGTCCTTTGAAGCCTTTTTCTCTCGCCCAGTCGAGGAAGAGTTTTGAGTTATCTGGCATCCAGCCTACTTTCCAGCGCTCAGCCATCTCGATGTTGAAACCGCGATTTTTTAAATATTCACGAGCGTGTGCTGCGTGCGGTGACTTACGCAGCATGAGGTGCATGAACTCGGCTGCTGCATTGTGCAGTTCGATAAGTTTTGACCGGCTACGTTGGCGTTTTTCTATCTTTGGGTCATATGCGCCTTCGATGATGGATACACCAGCTCGGTCTGCTAGCTTTTTGACAGCATCGGTGAAGGGGAGGTTTTCGTAATTTTTTACAAATGTAATAGCATCTCCACTCTCGCCGCAGCCGAAGCAGTGGTAGAATTGTTTGGCTGGGTTAATATTAAAAGATGGTGTTTTTTCGTTATGAAATGGGCAGTTACAGACGAAGGCTGAGCCTGCGCGCTTCAGAGGGAAATACGCACCGATAACGTCCACGATGTCTGTAGCATCTAAGACGGCTTTAATGGATTCCTCTGGGATCATTGCCATGGTTTTAAAATAGTAGTGTTAGGAAAAAAGTTTTCTTTAAGGGGGGGATCTATGGGCAGAGGCGGTCGGTATTCCAGCTCCCGTTGCTGTCTTTCTGGTAAACGATGCGGTCGTGGAGGCGGCTTGGTCGACCTTGCCAGAACTCGATGTAGGTAGGGGAAATGCGGTAGCCGCCCCAGTAGTGAGGGAGTGGGATGGTGGTGCCTTCTGGGTATTCTTCTATGAGATTTTTCTCGCGTTGGAGTAGGGCTGGGCGGTCAGCGATAGGCTGACTCTGGGCGGATGCCATGGCTCCGATCTGTGAACTGTGAGGGCGCATATGAAAGTAGTTTTCTGACTCTTCTCTGGAGGTTTTTTTCACCGTTCCTCGGATGCAGATTTGACGCTCTAGTTCTTTCCAGTGAAGGGTGATAGAGGCGTGAGGATTGGCTTCAAGGTCTTGACCTTTTTGGGAGCCGTAGCTGGTGAAAAAGCAGAAGCCATCCTCGTCATAGTGCTTGAGTAGAACGATGCGGGATGATGGGTGACCGTCTGCATTAGCAGTAGCGAGTGTCATGGCATTGGGTTCTAGGATGTCTGAGCTGATTGCCGTCTTCATCCATTCATTAAACTGTGTGAATGGGTTAGGGCTCACGTCTGTGCTGTCGAGTCCGGCTTTGGTGTAATTTTCCCTGAGGTCTGCTAAAGATGGCTTATCCATATGAATATGTTTAAAGGTGCAGGGAGCAAGGTCAATGTTATAGAGATTCTTTCCTGCTTTAAGCTGAAGTGGGTGATTTCTTAATTAGAGGCTTGATTATTTCTAGCTTGAGATGACTATATGACTTAAATTTAAATCAATTAATTAAGAAAAATCATGAGTGTTAAACTAGGAATCATTGGAGCTGGAGGGATGCTACAGTATCACGCAGCAGGCTTCAGGCAGGCAGGTGCTGAAATGGTAGCGGTGGCAGATCTGGCGCCAGGTGCAGCTGAGAAAGCAGCTAAGGAGTGGGATATAGCTGAGGCATACACGAGTGTGGAAGAGATGCTTGAAAAGTCTGATATTGATGCTATTTCAGTGATCGTTCCTAATAAGTTTCACGCTCCATTGGCTATCCAGTGTATGAATGCAGGTAAGCACGTGTTCTGTGAGAAGCCACCAGCACTCAGTGCGGCTGAGCTAGAGGAGATGATGAAGGTTTCTAAAGCGACTGGTAAGAAGCTTATGTTTAACTTTAATAATCGCGCTCGTCCTGAGTCACGTGAAATGAAAAAGATGCTTCAAGATGGTACTCTTGGTGAGATTAATTCAGCACAGGCAAAGTGGGCGCGTAGAACTGGTATTCCTGGGATCGGCGGTTGGTTTACTAATAAGGAATTATCTGGCGGCGGGGCTTTGATCGACCTCTTGCATATGGTTGATTTAGCGATGTACTTTATGGGTTATCCTGAGCCAGCATATGTCATGGGTAAGACGTTTGACACCTTTATCAAGGATCCTAGCTTTAAAGGTCCGTGGGGCATTCCTGATAATGCGGATGGCGTGACTGATGTAGAGGCAGCGGCTCACGGCTTCATAAGCTTTAAGTCTGGTCAGACACTTTCTTTGCAGGTTTCTTGGGCAGAAATGATCAAGCGTGAGGAGGTTTCTGTGGTATTCCAAGGGACTAAGGGTGGTGGTAAGGTGGAGCGTCTGTTCGAGGAAGACGGCATTGATGAGACAGCTATCGATACTTGCGAGATCTACGTTCAGGAAGATGGTAGGTCAGTGGATAAGACCATCGAGGTGGAAGGGTGCGAGGATATGGGTAGAATCAATTCTGCTGCTAACTTCGTAGAAACGATAGAAGGCTCAGCTGAGCCACTCAATACTCCAGAGCAGTCATTGATCCTGATGAAGGTGATCGATGCGATCTATAAGTCCAGTGAGACAGGTGCTCCAGTAGCTCTGTAGACTTGGTAGAATGCTTTCATATAGGTTACCCTACTTAGAGTGACTTTTATTAAAATTCAGATACCCGAGAGGGTGCTGATTGCTATGGATTGATAATGTAAGAGGGCTTATGATAGGACAAGCTGGTTCGCTTTGTTTTTCGCAGCGGAGAAGCTTATTATCGAGGGTATGCGTTTGTTCTGAGGTAAGGTTTCAGTAGATTAAAAAGGCTCTTACCGTGGCAGGTAAGAGCCTATGAAAAGTATGCTTCGGGTGAAGCGCGTTAGATATTATGTGAGTCCTGGGATGTTCATCCCCCCTGTGAGCTTGCCCATTTCGCCGGCTGCCATGTCCTTGCCTTTAGTAATCGCTTCCTGCACGCCTTTAAGGACGAGGTCTTCGAGGAAATCTGCGTCCTCAGGGTCGATCACTGATGGATCTATCTTGATGGACTGAACGTCACCAGCGCCAGTAGCTATTACAGTTACTTTACCTCCACCGACGGTTGCTTCTACTGTCTTGTCTGCGAGTTCTTCTTGGGCCTTAGCCATGCCCGCTTGCATTTGCTGGGCTTGTTTCATGAGTTTGTTGATGTCCATAATGTTTGTAGGTTAACTATTAGTGTGATGTGTTATTTATTCAGAAATTCTGCTTGCTTGAAAGGTCTGCATTGCCTGCTCGATGAGTGGATCTTTTTGGAATTCATCATCGGCGCTAGTGTCTGGAGCTTTTTTGTCTTCTGTTGGCTGTGGCTCAGCTTTCTTAGCTTCTGGTTCAGGATTGAGTGCTGGAGCTAGTGGTTCTGTGCTGCCAGGTTCTGCCATTTCAATAAACTTATCCAGTCCACTTGTTATAGCATTTTTTTTCTTAGCTGAAGTCTGCTTTGGAGGATCTGGATGCTCTTGTTTCTGCTCTATCTCTGACTCTACTGATGGTGGAGTGGATTCAGGAATTGGCTTTGGTTGCTCTTGAGTGGCTGGCTCAGGAGAGGTGGCAGCGTTTTCTTCCTGCTGAGGTTTTGGAGTATCAATCTTGGCTGGAGTGGGAACAGGCGCTTGGTCTGCTGTGCTCTCTGCTCTAATGCTTGAGCTGACATTGTGAACTCCACCTAGTGCGGTGATGATGTCGCTGATACGGGCGTCATTGAGTGACTGAATAGCCTTGATGACGCCGATCTCCATGTGGAGACGCTTGTTAGTGGCCCACTTCATCTGACCATCTGTAGCGGCAAATATTTCTACTAGATTAAGTAGTCTATCAGTATGGATAGTTTCTACAGACTTTTGTAGCTCGTCCCAGAGTGCCTGTGGGATGCCGTCATTGTCTGCAGATGGATCTACTTTAGAAACTAGCAGGGCTCGCATACATCCGATGATGTCTTCTAGCAGCTGACCGAGATCTTTACCGGAGTCGGCTTGCTGGTGGAGCATCTCTAGAGCGTTAACTGTGTTCTTAGTGAGTATGTTATCGGCTAGCTTCGCTACGGTCTCACGTGAGGTGAAGCCGAAGATTTCAAGTACGTTTTCCTCCGTGATGTGCTCACCACAGAATGCTACTAGCTGGTCGAGCATGGACTGGGCGTCACGCATGCCGCCGTCTGCGCCTTTAGCGATAGCCCAGGCTGCTATAGGATCTAGATTGACGCCTTCATTTTCAGAAATAAAAGTGAGCTGATCTGCGATGGTCTGGGTCTCAATCGGCTTTAGGTCAAATCTCTGACAACGAGAAATAATGGTGGGCAGAATCTTGTGAGGTTCTGTAGTGGCGAAGATAAACTTTACATGCTCTGGCGGCTCTTCGAGGGTCTTGAGTAGTGCGTTAAATGCGGCATTACTGAGCATGTGCACCTCATCAATGTAGATGATTTTAAAACGACAACGCGCAGGTGCGAAGCGGACGTTTTCACGTAGTTCGCGTACCTGATCAACGCCGTTGTTAGAAGCACCATCAATCTCTAATACATCGAGTGATCTACCTTCGGAAATTTCTACGCAGATGTCTTCTTCTGGATCGAAGTCGATGCTTGGACCGTTGGAGCAGTTGAGCGCCTTTGCCATGATACGGGCGGTTGATGTCTTGCCTGTGCCACGTGGTCCCACGAAGAGGTATGCATGAGCGAGGCGGTCTTGCTCGATAGCATTTCTGAGGGTCTTGATGACGTGGTCTTGGCCTAGAACATCTTGGAATGTTTTAGGGCGATATTTTCTGGCGAATACTTGATAGCTCACGCTGGTAGGATGGCTGATGAGGCTGATTCTTCAACTCTAAATTTTACTTCTTATTTACTAATTAGAATGTGCGTGTGAAAGTAAGAGGTTTTCTAGTAAGACGCTTTCTTGAATGCTGGAGAGGCGGGTGATCTGATCTAGGGTCTCATCTGCGGTAGGGATGGTGAGATTTTCTTTTTCGATCTGATCTTGGTCGCGCGGGAAGATGGCATCTGTTCCCTTTTGAGGGAAGAGCTTCTCGGTGAGGTGGAGGCATGCCCATGCACGCCAGATTCTGAGCTCGGCATTGGGCTGAGACATGTTCATTCTGGATGCGAGGTGCTGGAAGTGGCGCACGGGGTTCCCGAGGAACTGCTCATCAGGAGTATTTCTGACCATCCAGAGAATACTGAGATAGCAAGGCAGGAGGCTGCTAGTGTGTGTGGCCATAAAGGACTTATCTATCTGTAGAATGGCCTGGGCGGGTGAGCCGGTGCGCCAGAGTGACTGGGCTAGCTCTAGGCACGCATCATAATATTCTGAGCCACAGGCTTCTCGGTGTTCACGGGGGTGAGTGATAGGGAGTGCAGCTTCTAGGGTAGGAAGGTGTGGGCAGCTAGGGTTTATCCATTGGTTGTTAGATGGCATCGTGTTTGAGATTTAGCTTGTTAAAAATCTAGGTTTGGATGATGAAGTGATAGTGAGAGTGAGTAAAGCTCTTGTCGTATTAGTATCACCGTTATCACTCGCTATCATTTTGAACTCAGCTGTCACTACTCCCGAACGTTCTCGCCAACCGCGCAATGTGTGGATAGGTGTGGTGTTCTTTTTCATGTCGATGGCGAGTGGCTTGTGGATGCCCGCGGCGGTGAATGTCTTAAGTGCGCATGATGCGCAGTGGGTGCTGGACTATACGATGGCGGTGGTTCCTATTATGGCCATTTTCTCTAGTCTTATCTTTGCTACATTGGCGGATAGAAAATACGATACCAAGACATTGTTGAGCGTGCTGGCGGTGTGTGGATCGGTGTTTTTATGGTTAGCATTTTCTAGTCTTGAGTGGGGTTGGAGTCCGTGGTGGTATTTATTTTTTCATAGCTGTAATGCGCTGATATCTGGTCCGCTGTGGGTACTGGTGACTAAGGTGGCACTGGTGCATGCGCGTAATCCTGAGCGAGATTTCCCCTTGTTTAGAATATGGGCAACGGTCGGATGGATAGCGGCTGGGCTACTTGTGAGCTGGCTAGCGTGGGATGCATCTGCATCTACAGGTAAGCTTGCCGCTGGGGTGCGGTTACTCGTGGGACTAGCTGCATGCATGATGCCTAAGACGCCACCGGCGGTGAGTGATAAGAAGCCGACGGTGAGGGATAGATTAGGCTTGGGAGCGTTGGTTCTGTTAGAGAACAAAATGCTTAAAGTGTACTTCGTGACTACTCTGTTGTTCACGATCCCGCTTGCCGCCTTTTATCTATATGCTCCTAAACTATTGATGGAACTAGCTGTGGTGGATCAGGGCGGTTTCGCGCTGATGGTGCAGGGATGGTTGCCAGGACCTAGTGCGCAGATGACGTTTGGGCAGATGACTGAGATAGTGGCGATGCTGCTGATGAGTTATCTTGGGCTACGTGCACGACTGCGGGTGCTGGTGATGATAGCGATGGTGTTAGCGGTATTTCGTTTTAGCTTATTTGCGCTAGCTGGTGGTCACGAGATGCTGGCGCTGATGTGGCTAGGTGTGGCGTTACATGGTCCTATTTATACGTTTTTTTCTGTCACGGGGCAGATGTTCGTCGATAGGCGTGTGCCGGATACGATGCGTGCTCAGGCGCAGGCATTGCTTTCGCTAATGGGCGCGATGGGGAATATCATTGGTCCGCTTGCGGTAGGGCAGCTTTATAAGTTGACTGCCGGTGAGTTCGATACGAGTAGTGAACATAGTGCATGGCCACTGTTCTGGTGGGTGCTGACTGTCTCGGTGATCCTCTGTCTGGTGTATTATGTGACAGGGTATAGAGACGAGAAGGGGAAGAGTGAGTAGGAGTTTTTTCTGAGGGCAACATTAAAATGAAAAAGCCACCTATTATAATAGATGGCTTTAAAATTACTGAATGAATTTGTTCTCTAGGCAGTACGTTTGCGACGTAGTACAAGAGCGAAACCACCAAGGCCGAGTAAGGCAATGGATGATGGCTCTGGTACTGCCTGGAATGATACTGTAGATTCTCCTAATGATAAGATAGTCCCATCAGTAGTTCCGACATTTGAAATTACTAGACCTCCAGAGGATTCCCAATCAGGTACTTCGATTAAACCACCAGTACTAAAGAAGCCTTCTGTGTAACCTATGCTTGAGATATAATACTCCCCATCAGAAAGTGTGAAGTTGTTAACTGCTGAACCAATAATGTTTACATCGTTTACATCGCTAATTGCTCCTGTAGAATCAATTGAATCTAAAGAGTAACCAAATTGGTACGAGGTGTTGGATAGGATGCTACCAGTATAGAAGTGGTCATTTACGTTATTTAGAAATGTGGAGACAGGAGCTGTAAAAGTTCCATTGATGAATGTAGCGCCTGTGTGGCGACGCGCATCAATTCTGAATCTGTAGGTATCAGTAGAGTTGTTATCGAGTACGTCAATGTCAGTGGTGAACTGGTATCTTCTAAGTCTATTATTAGTTTGGGCAGCAGTTATTAAGGTGTAGTCACCATAAGTTTGTGTTGTGGAAGAGTCTACGGCACTGCCGTCGTAAGCCCCAAAATCGGTAGGGATGATGCTTTGTGCTTGGGCTGATACTGCTAATGTTAGAGGTATTAGTAATTGCTTTATATTTATAAGTTGCATAATTTTAATTGTGTTTTTAATTTCAGATCTGAATCTGTGTTGCGCGATCAATTAGCGGTTTTTGTGTACCCTGTAAAGGCTAAATGCAACTTATTTGTGTCATCTATAAAGTGTGGGGATTAATTGTGGAATATAGGATTTCTTGCGGTCTTTGAGTTTTTATTTGCTGGACATCAACGATTTAACGAGATGAGGGAAGTTGGGTTGATAGAAATATGAACATGGATCCTATTATTTTAGGATCTGTTTATGCCTTTTTCAGTTAACGATTTATAGGCTTTCTATTATAAATAATCTAGAGCTTAATTGATGAGCGCGTTGAATGCGGGTTCATCTAGTATAGGTACGTTTAGGTTCTCTGCTTTGTCTCGCTTAGATCCACCTTTTTCTCCACAGAGGAGGTAGTCTGTGTTCTTAGAGATGGATCCGCTGACTTTTCCTCCGAGCTCTTCGATAGTTTTTTTAAATGTAGGTCGAGGCTGGCTGAGAGTGCCGGTGATAACGAAGGTTTTCCCTGCGATAGATGAGTCTATGGATTCTTGTTCAGCTGGTATAGGTAGATAATTGTTAGATGCAGGGTTGATACCTATTTCACGTAGTGAAGCTAGGGTGGCTAGGCCGGTGGAGGATGCGAAGAAGTCGATCGTTTTTTTGGCTGCAGCTGGTCCTAGCTCGGAGCTGATCTCATATGGAGTGAGTGAGTCTTTGAGCTGGGTGATCTGTTCTTTGAGGTCGTTGTATTGGTTTTGGCGAGTGTCTTTCTCTGTCTCGGTTTGTGGTGGGTTTGACTTATTTCTTGGGGAGATTTCGCGCTGTTGTTGTTCTAGCATAGCAATGTCAGCGATGGCTGGAAGAATAGTGGAGGTGGTTATGTCATCGATAGACTGGTGGAGTCTGGAAAGCTCTCTCGATGCGGACTCTCCCACTTGTGAGATGCCGAGTGAGAAGATCCATTTAGCGAGTGGTTGTTCTGTTTTGGATTTCTCTAAGGAGTCAATTAATGTCTGTGCTCGCTTTTCTCCGAGTCTTCTGTGTTTTGATTCAGATCCGTCAGGTTTCTTAGTTGGGTCTAGCTGGAGGTCTGCTAGTGTTTCGTGGCTGATCTTGAAGAGGTCAAGCGGGGTCTGGATGAGTTTGTATTCAACGAGCTTTATGGCGATGGACTCACCGAGGCCGTCGATGTCGAGTGCCTTTCTGCTAGCGAAGTGGGTGATCTTGGTGACTGCTTGTGCTGGGCAGGTGAAGTTGATACATTTCCATGCTGCGAATCCTTCTTCCTTTATGATGGTGGATTCACACGATGGGCACTTGCCGTTTACATAGTTGTAAAAATGAAATGACTCGCTGTTAGATGTTCGCTTATCAGTAATGACTTTAACGATGGACGGGATGATTTCCCCAGCTTTCTCTATGATGACGGTGTCACCTAGGCGGATGTCTTTGCGCTGGATTTCGTCTTCATTATGAAGTGTGGCACGAGAGACTGTGGTTCCTGAAACGAATACGGGATCTAGCTCAGCTACTGGAGTGAGCACTCCCGTGCGGCCTACCTGAATGGTGATGTCCCTGAGTACGGTTTCCATTTGCTCCGGTCTAAATTTATAAGCACATGCCCACTTAGGGAACTTAGATGTAGCGCCTAGTTGAGTATGGAGGCTCAGTTCATTCACCTTTATCACTGCTCCATCTGTGGCGTATGGGAATGCATGTCGGTCTTCATCGAGCAGGGAAATGCAGTCCATGAGATCACTCATATTAGATGGTGTCTTAAACCAATGAGTGGCAGGTAGACCGTATTCTTTTAGTACAGATTGAAATTCTAACAGCGTGTTGTAAGGTGGGTTATTCACCTGTCCATAGGAGTGAAAAATACAGTCTAGTGGGCGGGTGGCTACGAGTTTTGAGTCTAGCTGCTTGAGTGTTCCTGCGGTGGCGTTTCTTGGATTTACGAAGGCTTGCTCACCGTCTTCGATGCGCTGTTGATTCAGCTTGTAAAACTCTGCATTCGGCATGAAGACTTCTCCGCGGACTTCGAATAGATCAGGTGCGGAGTCAGGAAGACGGAGAGGTATCGTTTTAATCGTCTTGATGTTCTGTGTGATGTCATCGCCTGTATTTCCATCTCCTCGGGTTACTGCGTAGTCTAGTATCCGGTTTTTATAGATCACGGAGACGGCTACTCCGTCTATCTTAGGCTCTACGGCAAGGGCGACCTTGCTGTGGCCTAGTGTTCTGTGAAACCTCTCAAACCAATGGGTGAGATTATGCGAGCGAGTGGCGGTTGGCGTTGTTTGCTGAAGTTTTTCTAGCTCGTCGTCTTTGAGTTCATGGATGTCTTCGATGGAGAGCATTGGGACGAGGTGTTGCCTCTGCTGGAAGCCTTCGAGAGGAGTGCCGCCTACTCGCTGGGTGGGGGAGTCTGGTGCGATGAGTTCTGGATGCGCGGCTTCTAGTTTCTTGAGCTTATCTAAGAGTATGTCGAAGTCTGCATCAGAAATTTCTGGTTCAGCGTCCTGATAGTAGAGCTTACTGTGGTGGTTGAGTTGTTGTGTAAGCTCTAGGATGCTCTTGGTAGCAGCATCTTGAGCGTGGTTATTCTTGGAGGCATCAGAATCCGCTTCTGAGGCATCATTTGAGAGAGAGAATAGGTCGTCCATATCAGGCATGATCTTATGATAGGAATAGGCGGGGTCTGATGCTAGAAAAAATTATCGGGTTCTTGGTGATGTGGGTTGCTTTTGTTAGTTAGTGTGTTTAGCAAGTGGCTATGTCTGAGACACAATTAGGTATCCTAGTAGGCGGAATTATCCCTGCGTTATTATTTGGAATTTCTGGTATCTGCCAGAAGTTGAGTAATCAGAACGGAATTAGCACTGGCGCGTATGTGATCAGTGTAGGGATTGGCGTGCTGCTGGTGGGAGTATTTCTCTGTGTGAAGAATAGCTCTCAGTCTGCGAATATGGCTTCTATTATTCCTGCAGTGGCTATGGGCTTATGCTGGGGAGTAGGTGTGCTTTTAGTGACGACAGCTATTACTGAGTACGATACGAAGCTCTCTGTTTTGGCACCTCTTTATAATATGAACACTCTAGTGACTGTGGTGGGTGCTCTATTTATATTTTCTGAGTGGAAAGATGTGAGCGTGGTGAAGCTCATCATTGGTTCAGTTCTCATCATAGCTGGCGGTGTGTTGGTTTCTAGTTAGAGGTTTCTAGCATGGTCTGGAAATCTAGCTGGTCATTATCTTGGGTGATGGTGACTGCTCCAGATTCGTTTAGGAGGAGGAGTGAAATGCCTTGGTTCTTCACCTCATGAATCCATTTGTTAGTACGAGACTGCTCAGCTGGGTAGTAGGCTTGGGTGGCGATGAGAGTCTTAGGGCGTAGCATGCTGATGATCTCTGGATGGATAGAGTTGTCTCTGGCGTGCTTACCGATGACGAGTACATCTGGGGTGAGCTTTTCTAGGAGAGGGTCATGTTGTCTTTTGCGGAGCCAATGGCTGAAGTAGTGACCGCTGTCATTGAGAAATAGGATGCGCTTGTTGTGCCAGTGAAGCATGAATGTTAGACAGCGATCATCGGCTAGAGGTAAAGTCTCTTGTGGGCTGTGGATGATCTCGATACTTATATTTTCAGCGATAGGGTAGTTATTTTTACTGGCGTGGATTACTGTGATGCCTAATTCATTAGCGGTATTGATGAACTCGCGGTGTGCTGGGCTTTTTGATTTCCCTGCGGGTATGAGGGCTTGTTTGATAGGGAAATTTTTCAGTGCTTCGGTAAGGCCTGCGATGTGGTTGATGTCAGAGTGAGATGCTATGAGTGTGTCTAGTTTTACTCCGTTTTTCTTAAGTCCTGGGAGTACTTGGCTTTTAAATGTGGAGAGGTCTCCTGCATCTAGTAGTAATCCTCCGCCGAGTGAGAGGTAGCTGCCTCCGCCGTCATTGAGCTGGTAGATAATGACTTTTTCATCGTTGGCCCATGCTTGCTTCTGGAAGCGAGTATGGGGGATGGATGCGAAGCTGTGGGAAATATAGTGTGCTGCAGAGGCGTTGTATGAATTAAGCTGGTTTACCTTTTCGCCAAGTGAAGGAGAGATGGCTCCTGTGATCAGTGAGAGACAGCAGGTTCCTAGAAGTGCGAAGACTATGAGCATGAGAGGCAGGCTGGCGATAATGGCGAGCGGTGTGATGATGCCAAAGTATAGCCAGATGAGAAGTGATGATCCTGACCAAGCGCTGGTGGATACGGCGAGTGATGCAGCGGATTTTTTACGAAGCCAGAGGGTGAATTTCTGATATTTGTTGAGCATTACCTCGGGCATGAATGGATCTATTGTTTGCATCCATTCGTAGCGCTTCATCCACCATGCACCGGTAAATGCAATGGCTGTTAGTACGGTGTATGAAAGCTGAAAGCCGGGGAGAAATAATGAGTGAGTATCCCAAAGTAAGGCGATGATAGCGCTGAGCCATAGACAGCTTGGTAGTGTGGGCTTACGCTTCAGCAGCATAGCGGTGAGTACGATGGTTCCCATGATGCTGGCACGCATTGCAGGTGGTCGCATGCCTGTCACGATGGCGTAGAAAAACATAATGAAAATGACACTGGGGATCCAAACCGATAATGGCGTGCGGCAGATACGGAGGATGAAAGTGAAAATGAGGCCAATCATCATGACGTGCAGGCCGCTCACGGCGAAGACATGAATGGTGCCGCTGTTCTTAAAATCTGTCACGATCTTGCTATCATTAGCTGGCTTCTCACCTAGGAACATAGCGAGGATGATCTTGGCTGCATTTGTGTCTTCTATTCCTGATGTGAGCTTTTTACGAATCCATAGTCGAGATGTATCAGCAAATGCAGAGAGCTTGTGAGAATAAGCGATCTCATTAGTGGTGGCTATGTCATTAGCTTGTAGGGTGAGGGAGATGTGTTGCCTGTGAAGGAACGCACGCTTGTCAAAGATCTGAGGGTTGCTGGCTGGACGAGGAGGTGATAGCCTGCCGCGTAGCCAAATTTTCTGGCCTAGTTGAACCGTGCATTTTTGGTTAATGTAAGCGATGATGGTCTCACCTTTGAGGATGTCATTTTCAGGGCTGTGGATGATCTTGAAGGTGACTTCAGTAGTCTCGCTTGACAGGTGGCGTGGTGATGTATCTATGATTCCGTAGACGGTGACGGGAGTACTATCTAGATCTGAAACAAGGTCTATCGAGGCTTGCTGATCTGTTAGTGTAGAGTAATGTAAGGTTGAGCCAACGATGGCTGTGATACAGGTCAAGATGAATATTTTCCGTGGACAGAAGGAGGCGATGGTGATGAAAATAGTGCAAGCTAGACCTGCTAGCAGAGTCGGTATCAGTGCGCTATTATCACTACTGTCTACGCTGAGAATAGCGGCTACTAAACTCAGGGCTGGTAGGAGAAGTGGCTGTTCAAGGAGCCATTTTTTCAAAGGTGAGGGAAGGTTGGCCATGATGTTGGGGGGGAGATAGCGTGGCCAGTGCTTTTTATTAGTGCGGTAGTTTATTTAGACCTCTTCTTCTACTAATGCTTCTTCTACTACTTCGATCTCTACTTCGTAGCCTAGTTTTCTGAGCGTCTGCATGGCGTTTGCGCTATGACGTGTCTTTGGATATATCTCCATGACTTCTACTAGTATAGCAGCGCCAGCTTCTTGATCATCACAGCGGTCGAAGTGCCAGTCTGCTGCTCTGAAGAGGAGGAACGCTCCATCTTCTTCTTCCCATTCATGAGCGTCAAATCCTTCACGAAGAACGGAAGCCGCGATTTGAGGTTGCTCTAGTTTTTCTCCATAGAGTTTGCCTAGGTCTGTCCATCCTAATCTGTTAGATGGTTCTTTTTCTAGAGCTAGTCTGTAGGCGACTACTGCCTGGTCGAACTCGCCTTGTGCCATTAATGCGCGAGCATCTTGTAAGATGTCCTTGTCTGGTTCTGCGCCGCTATCATCATACATCGATTGCGCTGCCTTTTGTGAAATAGCAGGTAAGACATAGAAAATAGCGATAAACCCGATGAAGATACCTGTAGCTAAGGTGATAAATAGACGTGAGAACTGAAGGGACATTGCATCTTGAGGAGGGGTCTCTCCAGGGTCTGAATAAATTAGAATGAGTTTATATGCGAGGTATGCGCCTATTATGGTGAGGATGATTTTTCTTAACATGATGTTTGGAATTTAAGATGTAGTACAATATCATAATGGCTCAAATGGACAGATGATCAAGACATCTTATGGTCTAAAGACGTGTTTAAATTATACTTATTAAAAATATTGACTGAGTCCAAAAAATGTAACAATGTAATTACATGATTTCACACCAACAGCGACTTAGAGATGTAAAAGTGTCTGTCACGGCTCAGCGCTTAGAGGTGATGAAGAGCATCGCTAAGAATCCCCATTCTACGGCTGATGATATTTTGAAAAACGTGGTGAAGAGCATGGGCAGTATTTCTAAGCAGGCTGTGTATGATGTGATTCACCTTCTAACAGAAAAGCAACTTGTCCGCCGTATCCAGCCGTCTGGATTTCCCGCACTTTATGAAGACAGGGTGGGGGATAATCATCATCATTTAATCTGCAGGTCATGCTTGAAGACGCATGATGTCGACTGTGCTATTGGCAAGGCACCATGTTTGCGAGCGATCAATGAGCATGGCTTCAAAATAGATGAAGCAGAAGTGGTCTATTGGGGGTACTGCCCAGACTGCCAATAGGCATAAATTTATAATCTAACAAGCTGTGATCTTACCTCATCTACTTCCATTACTCAGCTATCTTAATGAGCTGAACATCATCAACATCGCACTGGCGGTGACTAACAATACTAACAATACTAACAATACAAGCACTACTTAAATAACCAATTATGAATACAACTAACAGCACAGGAGACATTAGCAAGTGTCCATTTATGTCCGCTTCAGAGCCTGAGAGCAGGCACACCGCTAATGGTGCGCTTTCTAACAAGGACTGGTGGCCAAACCAACTTAATCTCGGAATCTTGCATCAGAATTCTGAGAAGTCGAATCCACTTTGTGAAGAGTTCGATTATAAAGAAGCCTTCCTTTCACTGGACCTTAAGGAGCTGAAGTCAGACCTAACAGCTTTGATGACTGACTCGCAAGACTGGTGGCCAGCGGACTACGGTCACTATGGTCCGTTTTTTATTCGTATGGCTTGGCACAGTGCTGGTACTTACCGTGCTACTGATGGTAGAGGTGGAGCTACGGATGGTTCACAGAGATTCGCCCCGCTGAATAGCTGGCCGGATAATGGGAATCTAGATAAGGCGAGACGCTTACTATGGCCTATTAAACAAAAGTATGGGCAGAAAATTTCCTGGGCTGACTTGATGATCCTTGCAGGTAATGTAGCGATCGAGTCAATGGGGCTTGAGACATTTGGATTTTCCGGCGGCAGAGAAGATGTCTGGGAAGCTCAAACAGATGTATTCTGGGGTGACGAGTCTGAGTGGATGGGGGTGAACCGCTATGATGATGAGGGGAATCTAAACTCGCCATTAGCTGCAGCTCACATGGGGCTGATCTATGTGAATCCAGAAGGTGTGAATGGTGTGCCAGAGCCTATGGCTTCAGCAGCACACATTCGTGAGACTTTCGGTCTTATGGGGATGAATGATGAGGAGACTGTAGCGCTTATCGCTGGTGGTCATACATTTGGAAAAGGACATGGAGCAGCAGATCCTGATAAATACCACGGAGCTGAGCCAGAAGGAGCACCATTAGAAGAGATGGGCTTTGGCTGGAAGAATTCATACAAGTCAGGAAAGGGTGCGGACACGATCACTAGTGGACTAGAAGGAGCTTGGAATACTACACCTACAGAGTGGAATAATGGCTACTTTAATAACTTATTAGGTTATGAATGGGAACTCACTAAGAGTCCGGCGGGAGCGCATCAGTGGAAGCCAAAAGGTGATGCTGGTAATGGAACTGTGCCTGATGCACATGATCCTAATGTTAGACATGCGCCAGTGATGTTCACTACAGATTTGGCTCTTATTATAGACCCTGAGTACCTTAAGATCTCAAAGCGTTTTCACGAGAACCTACCAGAATTTGCGGTAGCCTTCCAGAAGGCATGGCACAAGCTCACGCACCGTGACTTGGGACCAGTAGCGTGTGGACTCGGTGAAGAAGTAGCCGCAGCTCAGCTCTGGCAAGATCCTATTCCTGAAGTTGGTGGCCCTGTTATAGGTGGAGATTGTGTAGTAGCTCTTAAGGAAATGCTTGCGGCATCAGATCTCACTATTTCTGAAATGGTGAAGACTGCATGGGCGTCAGCCTCAACATTTAGAAGCTCTGATAAGCGTGGTGGCGGCAATGGTGCTCGTATCAGACTGGCTCCACAGAAAGACTGGGCAGTGAATGAGCCAGCTGCACTCGCTGTTACTCTTACCAAACTAGAGTCTATCCAGCAGGAATTTAATGCTAAAGGGGGCAGACTGGTCTCTATGGCGGACTTGATTGTGCTCGCTGGTTCATACGCTATTGAGCTCGCTGCTAAGAATGCAGGTGAAGAGGTGGAGGTGCCATTCACTGCTGGCCGTGCAGACACTACGCAGGAGCTTACAGATGTAGAGTCCTTTGCCTTCTTGGAGCCAAAAAATGATGGTTTCAGAAACTATCTTGGAACAGATCTTGATCGACCAGCTCCAGAGAACCTTCTCGACAAAGCACAACTTCTGGATCTAACAGCTCCTGAGATGACCGCGCTTGTGGGAGGAATGCGTGTGCTAAATACGACAGTCGGTATGCCTGTATTAGGTCTGCTTACTGATAAGCCTGAGCATCTCACGAATGACTTCTTTAAGAACCTTACTAGCATGGAAACTGAGTGGCGTGTCTCTGAGAGATGTGAGCATTTCTACGAAGGTAGCACTGCCACTGGCGAAGTTCGCTGGTATGCGACATCAGTGGATTTAGTATTTGGATCTAATTCACAACTTCGTGCTATTTCTGAGGTTTATGCTTCTGATGATGGTAAGGAGAAGTTCATCAAAGCTTTCATTGCATCATGGACTAAGGTGATGAATGCGGATCTTTTCTAGAAGTTAGAGGAGGTTCATAGGTATCCTCATAGCTCATGCTTTTTAAACGTAACAGCTCTTGTACGGCTGTTACGTTTTTTGTTTATAGATATTTGAAAAGCTTAGTGATAAGAATCTTAAGGCTGCCCAGGGCGATTGGCTTGATGCACTCTAGATACTTATTCCACCAGTGATAAAAAATCGCTAAACAAAAACGCACTAAAATGTTGGCATAAATGAGTGAAATCTAAACAAGATCCAGTTAGAAAACTCACCATACGCTGTTTTGAGAGTTCTTCAGACTGAGAAATAGCCCACCAATTTCTAGACGAAGAATATTTTTTAGGAGCTGGAAGAGAAGCCAGCCATCGCGTATGTCAATTTATCCTCGAAGACGCAAACGTGGTTGCTGTCCTGATATGGTGTGCATCGGCATGGCATCTGGTGAAAATAGCTTGTACGTGTTCAATATATAAAAAATAGCTTGTACGTGTTCAATATATAAAATAAAGTAAATCATGTAGTAGTGTCTCCCTAGTGGCGCCTCTTTTATATAAAAAAACTCCGAATGAACAATGAAAATATTTTTATCCATCATTTACCTATTATCCCTGAATTTTAGTTACTCCCAATCTATTTCTATCGCAAATAGTAGCTTTGAATCACCTGCTCTCAATGACGGAGCGATCGCTTCCATCGGCAGTGTTCAGGACTGGATTGTCAGTGGGGGAACGGTTGGAATCTTCAACCCGTCTACCAGCTTTTACAGCGACCCTGCCATTACCACACCTGGAATGATCGGAAATATGTCCGGGGTGAATGCGGTTTTCTTCTCCGACAATAATCAGCGAACTATTTTACAAACCCTTACTGAAAATATCATCGTCGGAGAAACCTATACTTTAACCGTTGCGGTTGGCGATCGGGATGGAGGTGGTCGGTCCGGATTTGCTGGTTATGAAATCAAACTGATCGCGGGAGGAGTCACTTTAAACACCGCCTCTAGCAGTATATCTCCAGGGGACGGCACCTTCACCGATGTATCGCTCTCTTACACGGCTCAAGCTGGAGACTCCGGTGCCCTCGGGATCGAAATTGGATCATTCACCCCAGGTGGTGGGCTCAGTGTAGATTTTGATAATGTCCGCCTCACCAAAGGGAACATCGTCACTCCGTCCACAACTCTGACCATGACCAGTCCTGAGAACCGTGCCATCCAGCAACGCTCCTCACTCGATAACGCCAGCATCACCTTCTCTGGATCATTTACCGGCTCCGTAGCCACCGTCGAAATCATGGCCACCGACCTCAATGGAAACGGTAATGATATTGCTTGGACAGTACTGGATAGCACCCCTGCATCCGATAACTATTCTGGTGATTTGTTACTCAATACAGGTTGGTATGAGGTCTCTATCCGCTCGCTTGATGCCGCTAATACAGTTCTCAATACCGAAACGCTCTCCTTCTTCGGGGTTGGCGACATTTTTATCACTACAGGCCAATCCAATGGAGCCAACTTCGGACAAGTTAAACAAACAGCAACCTCTAACCAAGTCTCTTACTACAACACCGGCAATCTCACCTGGACCCACGCCCAAGACCCTCCGGTCAGTGCTGCAGAGCTTGGGGGAACTGGCGGCTCACCATGGCCCATTCTTGGTGACCTTCTTTTAGAAAAAGACAGCAACGTACCCGTCGCCTTTGCCATCCTCAATGACGGCGGCTCCAGCGTCGCCTCATGGGAGCCCGCCCGTAATGATAATTACCCGAAACTCTTTACCGTCCTCAATGCCTTCGGTGCTAATGGATTTCGTGCTGTGCTCTGGCACCAAGGAGAGTCAGACCGAGGTAACACCACCGCTGCCTACGTCGCGAGCCTCAAGAATGTCATCTCCTCTTCCCGCACCGATGGCGGATGGAATATCCCTTGGTATGTCGCCATCGCTTCCACCACCGATCCCGAAATGTATCAACAAATTGCCGATGCTCAATTGGAAGTCATTCGCGGCGATGACGATGTCTTCCTAGGTTCTCATACCGATGACCTCATCGAGATCAACCCCGCCACCGGAGTGGCATGGCGTCATGACGGCATACATTTCTCAGAAGCAGGACTTATTGAACACGCCAACCGCTGGCTTGGTTCTCTCTACCGCAGTGATGATATCGGCTCTCTCACCGCCAGTGTTTCTACTTTTGAGAATGGCAAATTTAAAGTCGATTTCCTCGGCGTCGCAGGCATGACCTACGTCCTGAAAAAATCACTCAACCTCCAAGACAACTTCCCCCTCAACGCCACAGGTGTAAACAGCACTCTTTTTCTCAATGGGTTCAATACCGGCACCCTCATCGACAGCGACCCAACGGCCAGTGGCTCCCTTAACAAAGCTTTCTATTCCATCGGCATCAACGAGTGATCTCATTTAAGACCGCCTTTAAGGAAAGTCTGGCTCTCCGTCAGATACGCATGATCACACAACCCTTCCATTGTAAGTTTTTTAGCGTTTTCAAGTTCATCTGTAAGGTCAGAAAGCTTAATTTGAGCGCTAGATTTCCCTGTAAATTTACATTGAACTACTACATTTTTATTGGTTTTAGAGTTTACTCTAAATGCTCCGTCTCGTCCTCCATCATTTGAGTCAAAGAAGCTCTGAAATTCCCGATCCCATATTTGGGTTACAATCGTAGCGCATAGATCTTGAAATGCTTTCCAACCTAGAGTGTGGAGAGAATAATCAACATGATATGCTTGGGTCTGGGTGTTCTTTTTATTCATTATTTCAAAGTAGTTTAGTCCATTCTTCAGCGAGTTCATACCGTCGACTTCTGCGTTCGCCATGTTGTAGAAGAAAACCACCATCTACCCAAGCATTGCATAGCGTTAATGCTGTACGTGGTGTTACGCCTAGATATTCTGCTATTTCCTTGGTTGTTAAGTAGCGATTCTCACGAAAAGCATTCAAAATACGCTTTTGTCTCATATCCAATTCTCTGAGAAGGGAAGTCTGGTCAGGTTTAGATTTAAGTTTCTCTGCTTGTAAGCGAACATTTGCAAACGCATCTGCCATTCCTTGGCAGAAGTATTCTACCCAATTTGAAATATCGGATTCTGCTCTACCTTCGTGGTAATTGTGAGATGTTCCAACACTGATAGCAGAATAGTAGTTTTGTAGATTACGAGCATAGTATTCTTCCAGTGAGTAGATGCCTTTTAATCCGTAGCCTGAAAGATGGAGAATGAGATTAGTGAGCAATCGAGCTGTTCTCCCATTACCGTCATAGTAGGGGTGGATGGTAGCGAATTGATAGTGTGCGATTCCAGCTATGATTGGGGCTGGGAGTTCACCTTCTTCCAGCTGAGTATTTACCCAATCCACTAATTCTGTCATGAGCTGCGGAACTTCCCTCCATTCAGGAGGGAGGTAGATGATATTACCTGAGCCACTCTCGCGAATAACATTCTGACCGTCACGATAGGAAGTAGGCTTTGGTTTTCCATTCATAACACAGCCATGTATCGTCTGTATCATTTCAGTCGATAGCTCTCTGGTATCTTGTGTGATGAGATCATCGATATAATTGAGAGCGATAAAATAGTTTTTTACCTCGGCTTCATCACGCTTACGATTGGGAAAAGTTCCTCCTTTTGCTACTATTGCAACTTCTGCTTCTGTAAGACGATTGCCTTCTATTTGAGTAGAATAGTGTGTTGAAGTCAAACGAGCGGATTCTCTTAGTGAGGTAAGCAGCTGAATAGAGACAGGCAGATTAGAGACTGCCTGACGGCTAACCTCTATATCCATGAGGGCTTGAGTGGACTTGGCGCTGATCTGGAAGTTAGGATGAAACATTATTTGGAAAACGTTAGGTAATGGACTACTAGAAACATTCTAATAGATTTCGTTCAAATTTCCAATAGATTTCGTCCAGATTTTGAATAAAAGACTATTCCTTATAATTTACCTATTTTTGAGGAATAGAAATTGATTCTATTTTTCGCACTACACTTGCTGAAGAATTAAAAGCTCTGGATCTACCTAAGGGTAAAGAAATGAGTTTATGGGTTTATGATGAGATGCGCTATGGACTACATCCTCTTCTTCGCAAGATGTGATCGCTTATAGGTACTCGTGTAGTGGCTCCTGTGAATCGTCGCTTCAAAGAATCTTAAGGCTGCCGATCACATGAAATGTGTTCTTGCAGGTGCTAGGTTGATGCGGTAATGATGAAGGTGTAGTTTACACATGTTCATGTCATTTATAGCTAAATTTTTCATCGGATTGATCGCGTTCATTCATCTCTACATTATGTGGTTTGAGATGTTTGCGTGGACGAGCCGTGGTCCTGAAGTTTTTGGGAGTTTCCCTAAAGAGGTGTTTGAGATGACTGGCGTGATGGCTGCTAACCAGGGATTGTATAATGGCTTCTTGGCGGCGGGCTTGATCTGGACGTTTTTTATTCGTGATGTGCTATGGTCAAGACGTGTGGCGGTATTTTTCCTGAGCTGTGTAGCGGTAGCTGGGCTCTATGCTGCGGTCACGATAGAGCTCAAGGTGCTATTTGTGCAGACTGTTCCAGCGGTGACGACGATGGTGTTTTTGTTTTGTATGAAGCTCTCTGGTGATGGGGTTATGATTAAAGAGAATGTAACTTAATGACGGGATATGGGGGGTATTTTTTTATGAAAACAATATTCCGATTCGCTTTGCTCTAACAGCTGTGATTATTACTTCATTTATTAATCAGGCTTCTGCTGAGAAGCTTAAGCTTATGAAGGTATCTGAGGGGGCGAAGAAGGTGGTTCTTGTTGTTGTTTCGCATTTTATTTCTGAGTCGCTGGTAGGTGAGGTATTGGAAGAGGTGCGCGGCTATCACTATTATGCAGGTTCTGCTTGGAGTAACCAGATCATCAAAGGTTTCCGCGGTGCTACTGGGAGCGTCAGTACGAAGTAGTGATTTCTAGTCTATGGCGATGTAGCTACGTTGACGTTGTTGAATGAGAGTGGTGTGGGTGTAGCCGGCGGCTTTTGCTAGTTCGGAAGCCTTACTCCGGTCACGCGCTACTTCATCCGGATGGTGAGCGTCTGAGGAGATGATGATGTCTATACCTGCATCACGGGCGAGTTCTAGGAAGGTGAGGTCTGGGTAAATTTCCGCACAGGGTTTATGCAGGCCAGCAGTATTTATCTCAATGATAGTACCTGAGGTGGCTATGGCATTAATGACTGGCTCGTAGTAGCGGGTGAGGTCGCCTTCTGGCTTGTAGCCGAATTTCTTGATGAGGTCTGGGTGTGCTAGGATGTCGAAGAGTCCGCTGTCGGCCATTTCTGTGTAGGCTTTCCAGTAGAGATCCCAGGCGAGGTTGATATCAGTTTTTGACCATGTACCAATCCATGCTGGATTGTCAAAGTCCCATGGTTGGTCGTTGTTTTCTGGGTTTCTGTGAATTTCTGCTGGTGGGGAGATGTAGTGGACTGAGCCGATGAGGTAGTCCCAGTCGTGTAGTTCTCTGAGGTGCTGGATCCAGGTCTCGCATCCGGGGAGCCAATCGCACTCGAGTCCAGAGCGGACTTGGATTTTATCGGCGGCATGCTTTTTAGCAGCATCTATCCACTGAAGGTACTGGGGGATCTGTGAGCTGAGCATGCGCCAATCATCGAAGGGCTCGGAGCCATCTAGCCTTTGCTGAGGAGCATGGCAGGAAATACCGTACTCACTGAGCCCGGAAGTAATAGCGGCATTGATGTATTCCTCAGGTGTTCCTTCTGCGTGGAGGCAGAGTGGTGTGTGGGTGTGATAGTCAGCGTTCATGAGGGATTTTATATAGTGGGTGTGTGTGAAATGTAAATGGGGTATTTTTTGGGATGTGTACTAACTAGAGGCTTGCATGTTGTTAAAAAATAGTCATTTTGTTGCACCCGTACGACGTGTGGGAGCGTACTATCACGTACATAATCCGTGATCAGCACGATATTTAACTAGAATCAATTTTTTTAAACGATGTCATTATCTAATTACATTCCAGAGGACGCACCTTTTAATGCGGAACAACGCCAATGGCTGAATAAGCTGGTGGGTAACTTCATTTTAGATCTGACGTCTGGGCGCGGTATCGGTGGTGCAGCTAGTGGGCCAGCAGTGCCGGTGACCATCTTAGTGGGCTCTCAGACTGGGAACAGTGAGGCTGTTGCTAAGAAGCTGTCTAAGGCAATGGCTAAAATGAACTTTGCCCCGCAGATAGAGGATATGGGCGGCTATGATAAGGCACGTCTAGCAGAGGAGCAGAATGTTCTTATCATCACCTCTACTTATGGTGACGGTGAGCCACCAGATAGCGCAGCTGATCTCCACGAGTATGTGCTCAGTGAAGGAGCAACTCGCCTCGAAAATGTGAAGTACTCTGTACTAGCGCTCGGTGATACTGAGTACCCAGATTTCTGTAAGTGCGGCATCGAGTTCGATGAGGCGTTTGAGAAGCTAGGGGCAACGAGAGTTTTCCCAAGAGTGGACTGTGATGTGGACTTCGATGAAGAGTACGCGCAGTGGAAAGAGGGCGTGATGAATGCTCTCGGTGGCTCAGCAGTGATTGCTGTAGCAGACGAAGAAGATCACTCTGAAGATGGATATAGCAAGAGTCATCCATTCCCAGCTGGAATTCTTAAGAATGTGAATCTCAATGCTGAAGGTTCAGAGCGTGAGACGTATCACATTGAGTTAAATCTTGAAGGATCAGGGATTGAATATCAGGTCGGTGACGCACTTGGTGTGATGCCAAGAAACTCTGACGAGCTTGTGGATGAAATTATCTCTAACTTACCATTCAAGCCAACTGAGGAAGTGCCGCTTCCTGGTGGTGGCGAAGGTGCGCTACGCGACGCTCTTATAGAGCATTACGATGTTCGCAGTCTGAGTAAGCGTTTTATTCAAGACTGGCAGCATCGTAGTGGCTCACCATTCCTTAGATCACTCGTGGAAGCTGATGATAAGAAGGAGTATGATGACTTCTGCTGGGGCAGAGACTTGATAGATCTTATCACTGATCACCCTGCGGACTTCTCAGATGCTGAGGAATTTGTAGGCTCACTGAAGAAACTTCAGCCAAGACTTTATTCTATCTCTTCTAGTCCGAATGCGCATCCAGGTGAAGTTCATTTGACTGTAGCGATTGTAAGATATCATAGTAACTTCCGTGATCGCGGTGGTGTCTGTTCTACGTTCCTGTCTGATCGATCAGAAGGTATTAACCCAGGAGTGTTTGTGCATTCTAATAATGCATTCAGACTTCCTGAGGAGCCTGATAAGCCAGTGATCATGGTAGGTCCGGGTACTGGTATCGCTCCATTCCGAGCGTTCTTGGAAGAGCGTAAGGTGAGTGAGGCTAAGGGCAGTAATTGGTTATTCTTTGGAAATCCACATGAGTCAGAGGACTATCTCTATAAGGATGAGCTAGCTGCTCTTAGGGCAGAAGGCGTACTTACTAAGCTGGATCTAGCCTTCTCACGCGACCAGGCAGAGAAGATATACGTGCAGGACCGCATGACAGAGCAAGGTGCAGAGCTTTGGAAGTGGCTGAATGATGAAGGCGGCTACTTCTATGTCTGTGGTGACGCTTCACGCATGGCTAAAGACGTGGACGCAGCTCTGCATAACATAGCTGAACAGCATGGTGGTCTTTCTAAAGAGGCTGCAGTGGAGTTTATAAAGCAGCTCAAGAAAGAGAAGCGTTATGCTCGTGACGTGTATTAGGGGCAACTAGATATATTCTCATTCAGTTATCCTGACTGAATCTACAGCGCGATTACCAATGAGGTATTCGCATTTTTTGTGTGTGCCCGGCAGGGCACACTGACTTGGGGGTTAAAGTCCCCTGTGGGCTCGGCAGAGAGAACCACTAGCAGACAGCAAGGTTAAGATCGTGAGATCTTGGCTGAAGGAAGCTGATAAGCAAACCATTGCCC
>CALJOJ010000025.1 GCA_937981665.1 uncultured Rubritalea sp. | reverse complement strand
GACTTCTCATCCGATGTTGGCGCCTCCTATGTGGTTCTTGTTCATCAGGGCAATGGTTTGCTTATCAGCTTCCTTCAGCCAAGATCTCACGATCTTAACCTTGCTGTCTGCTAGTGGTTCTCTCTGCCGAGCCCACAGGGGACTTTAACCCCCAAGTCAGATTGATTGGGAGACCTGTTAGGCTCTTACATTTCTAGCATCATACGTGAAGGGTTCTCTAGGCAGTCTTTGATGCGGATGAGGAATGTAACTGCTTCCTTACCGTCCACGAGGCGGTGGTCGTAGCTGAGTGCGAGATACATCATAGGGCGGATCTCTACTTTACCGTCGATAGCGACTGGTCGCTGCTGGATGGTGTGCATTCCTAGGATACCACTCTGCGGTGGATTGATGATAGGTGTGCTAAGAAGTGAGCCGTAAACACCACCGTTCGAGATGGTGAAGACACCACCCTGGAGGTCTGACATTTCCATTTTGCCGTCACGTGCTTTTTCAGCATATGCGAGGATGTCTTGTTCGATCTGAGCGAAGCCTTTCTGGTCACAGTCACGGAGTACTGGAACGACGAGACCTTTCTCAGTGCCTACTGCTACGCCGATGTCGTAGAAGTGGTTCTGCACTACGTCAGTGCCGTCGATACGACCATTGATAGATGGGACGTCCTTGAGTGCCTGTGTCACTGCCTTAACGAAGAGTGACATGAAGCCGAGCTTACAGCCGTGCTTCTTGATAAAGTCTTCTTGCACTTCTTTACGGAGCTTCATGATGGCAGACATGTCTACTTCATTGAAGGTGGTAAGGATGGCTGCTGTCTGCTGAGCGTTCACGAGATGAGAAGCTATCTTGCGGCGAAGCATAGACATCTTCTTACGCGTGGTGCGGTCTTCTTCATTTACTGGCGCAGCTGTTGTAGCCTTAGCAGGTGCAGGTGTTGGTGTTGGTGTTGGTGTTGTTTTCGGAGTAGTCACAGGTGCGGCCTTAGCTGCAGGAGCCGGAGTTACTGCGGCTGGGGCTGCGCCCACAGTGATTTTAGCGATGAGTGAGCCGATGCTTACTTCTTCACCTTCTGGGGTGATGATCTCTATCGTGCCGTTCTCTTCTGCTTCTAGCTCAGAGGAAACTTTGTCTGTCTCAAGAGTGACGAGAGCAGTGCCTTTAGTGACGATGTCACCAGAAGCTACGTGCCATGAAGCTACGTTTGCTGATGTGACGGATTCACCTGCAGCAGGGACGATAACGTCGATAACCTTACCGCTGTTTGCAGTAGCCGGTGGAGGTGTAGCGGCGGCTGGAGTAGCTGGAGTAGCCACTACTGCTGGAGCTGGTGTTGTTGCTGGAGCCGCAGCGCCTTCGTTGATTTTAGCGACAACAGTTCCGATGGCTACTTCTTCACCTTCTGGGGTGATGATCTGTAGTGTGCCGGCTTGTTCAGCTTCGACTTCTTGAGAAACTTTATCAGTCTCGATGGTGAGGAGAATGTCTCCTTTAGCGACTGAGTCTCCGTCTGCTTTGTGCCATTGGGCAACGTTTGCAGAGGTAACTGACTCTCCTGCGTTTGGTATGATTACTTCAAATGCCATGAATTTGGTAGGTTATGAAATTGATTTTCTATTGGTTATAAAATGATGAATGGTTGTGACTACACATTAAATGCTTCTTCTACAAGGCGCATCTGGCCTCGTTTGTGAGATGCCTTAGCTCCGGTAGCTGGGCTGGATGCAGCCTTACGACCTGAGTAGCGGATGTTAGAATCTAGTGTGCTCATGAGTCTAGGTGCGATGAATGTCCATGCGCCCATGTTCTGAGGCTCTTCCTGACACCAGACGAACTTCTTAGCATTCGGGAACTCGCTAACGAGTGCCTTGACCATGGTGTCGTTGAATGGATAGAGCTGCTCTACTCTAAGGATGGCAGTGTTCGTGATGAGTTTTTCGTTTCTGTGCTGGTTTAGGTCGTAGAAGACTTTACCAGAACAGAAGACGATGCGCTCGATCTTGCTAGGGTCATCAAACTGCTTGATGTCTGGTAGGATCTCCTGGAAGCATGTACCATCTAGGAAGTCTTCTTTAGGTGAAACTGCTTCTGCTCGTGAGAGGAGACTCTTAGGAGTCATGATGATGTACGGCTTACTAAAATCACGCTTCTTCTGGCGTCTGAGTGCGTGGAAGATCTGAGCTGGTGTGGTGAAGTTACCTACCTGCATGTTATTTTCCGCACAGAGCTGGAGGAATCTCTCAAGTCTGGCACTAGAGTGCTCTGGTCCCATTCCTTCGTATCCGTGTGGAAGAAGCATCACGAGACTACTCGGTGTCTGCCACTTAGATTCTGCTGATGAGATGAACTGGTCAATGATGACCTGTGCACCGTTAGAGAAGTCACCAAACTGGGCTTCCCACATGCAGAGCATTTCTGGACAGCCGAGTGAGTAACCGTAGTCAAAGCCGAGAACGGCGAACTCTGAAAGGAGGCTGTTATAGACACAGAACTTAGCCTGGTTTTCTCCGAGCTGGGTGAGTGGAATGTGACGCTCACGAGTCTCGCCATCATAGAATACTGCGTGACGGTGAGAGAATGTACCACGTCTAACATCCTGACCAGATAGTCTCACTGGGTGGCCTTCTAGGAGGAGTCCACCCCAAGCGAGTGACTCAGCGAATCCCCAGTCAAAACCTTGCCTCTCCTCGAGTGCCTTCTTACGGCGTGGGATGAAACGTTTTGCGAGGGTAGGGTGCATGTTGAAGTCATCAGGCACGTCGACGAGTGTCTTGCCAATGTGGTCGAATACTTCTTCCTTAAGTCCCGTGTTTACCGGAGTGTGTGAGTAGGGTGGCTGAGCTTCTGCGGTAGAGCCAGAGAAGACTGAGCGGTCACCTTGCTCCTGCATCTTGAGCATCTTCTGGTAGCCAGCTTCTAGCTCGTCCCAGATGTCTCCGTGGATCTTATCTACTTCTGCCTGTGTGAGACTACCGTCCGCTACGAGCTCAGCTTTATGAGATTGGCCGAAGGTGTCACGTGAGTTGATATTCTTGTAAATGTGAGGGGCTGTGAATGCTGCTTGGTCAGTTTCATTGTGCCCCTGACGGCGGTAGCAGTACATGTCTAGTACTACGTCTTTGCCGAATTTCTGTCTGTACTCTAGAGCGAACTGTGCAGCCCAGACGAGATCTTCTGGTGACTCACCATTGACGTGAAGGATAGGAGCTTCGATCATCTTAGCGACGTCAGTAGCATAGGCTGATGAGCGCGCATCCTCAGGCATGGTAGTGAAGCCGATCTGGTTGTTGATAACGATGTGGATAGTACCACCAGTCTGGTATCCAGGAAGCTGTGAAAGGTTAAGAACTTCTGCGATAGAGCCCTGACCAGCGAATGCTGCATCACCGTGAATGAGGATAGGAAGCACCTGCTTACGGTCTGTCTTCTCGCCATCGTCACCGATGATTCTCTGTCTCGCGCGTGCCTTGCCTTCAGTCACTGCGTTTACTGCTTCGAGGTGAGATGGGTTCGCTGCGAGGCTGAGTCTTACGTCTCCGTCTGGAAGCTTACGCACCTTCTCATAGCCGAGGTGGTACTTTACATCTCCATCACCAGCTACGATGTCTGGCACGTAGTCTGGAGTGAACTCGTAGAGTAGTGTTGTGAGAGTTTTCTGAAGAAAATTTCGTAAAACGTTAAGGCGACCGCGGTGAGCCATGCCTAGTTCTATCTCTTTCACCTGGCTAGACGGGCAATTCTCTAAAATAGTATTGAGAAGTACCATAGTTCCTTCTCCTCCTTCGAGTGAGAAGCGCTTTTCCCCGAGGAATCTCTTACCGAGGAAGGACTCAAAAAGCTCAGCCTCTAGGATGTGCTTGAGATTCTTTTCCTTAGTTTCCTTGGTCTGAGTGTAGTCGGCAAATCTGTTTTCGATCTTGGCGCGTATCCAGTTACGCACTTCCGTGTTGTGGATGTGCATAAACTCGAAGCCTGTTTTGTTAGAGTAGCAGAGCTCGAGAGCGTCGATCATTTCCTTGAGAGTCATTTTCTTACCACCTTGGAAGAACTGAGTAGAAGCTTCACGGTCTAGATCTGCTTCTGTTAGGCCGAACTGATCAAGAGCAAGACGAGGGTTTCTCTCAGCACTCGTCTCAAGCGGGTTAATGTACGCTTGAGTGTGGCCGAGTGTTCTGTAGTTATAAACGATACTCACGCACTTACCACGGAATGAAAGGCTTTGTTCATCAGATGCAGAGGTAGCTGGGCTTCCTTCTGCTGCGGTAGCTGTGGCAGTATTGAGGCCAGCTTCCTCGCGCTCTTTCTTAGTCTGAGCAGATCCTAGTTCGAAGCCATCGAAGAATGATGCCCAGTTCTCGTCTACGGAGCGTGGGTCATTGCTCCATTTTTCGTAGTTCTCATCTAGGAGATCAGCATTGAGGCGGGCAGAAACAGTGGATTTCATGAGTATGGTTATATAAATTTATGGATCGGTGATCGAAATTATTGATTTAGATTCTTTTTTACGCTTTCTGCATTTATTGCTTGGTTCGTAAGTAAGATGTATTTATTTAGTGGGCAGATCATAAAGAGTCAATGACGCAAAACATGAAATCCTCATAATCCTGCATTAATTTGGCTCATGCTTTTCACAAATTCGTATTTATCCTAAATTCAACATGATAGACATCCAAAATCTTACCAAAACCTACGGCAGATTCACTGCTGTGAAGAACCTTTCATTTCAAGTGGGGGCAGGTCAGGTGGTAGGCTTTTTAGGGCCAAATGGAGCGGGGAAGACGACGACTCTGAGGATGCTCACAGGTTATCTTCCTCCCACATCTGGGACAGCATCTATTGCAGGGCATGATATTTTCAAAGACTCAGTCAAGGCGCGTCAGCAGATAGGCTATATGCCGGAAAATGTACCACTCTATGACGATATGCGAGTCCGTGAGTATCTCAAGTTCCGTGCGAACATCAAGGGGATGAGTGGACGTGACGCGCGCAATAACATCACGGAGACGATCGAGACCTGTGGCCTCACTCACATGCGTAAGCGCATGATTAAGACCCTTTCTAAAGGCTACCGCCAGCGCGTAGGCTTAGCAGATGCACTCTTGAATAACCCGCAGTTACTCGTACTAGACGAGCCTACTAATGGTCTAGACCCTAACCAGATACGTTCTATCAGGAGGCTCATTAAGAAGCTTGGAGAGAACCATACTATTCTCGTTTCCAGTCACATCCTCAGTGAGGTGGAAATGATAGCGGACCACATAGTGATCATTGATGGTGGTCAGATCCAAGCATCAGACACTCCACAAAATCTTATCGATGGCATGCGGGCAGCGGGTAGGGTTTCTTTAGAGGTGCAGGGGGACTCAGCCACTATCACTGGGGCGCTCGAGCGTCTGGAAAATGTGAAGAAAGTGATCCTAGATGAGCAGCACGGAGAAGGTGATCTTGTGTGGAACTACATCACAGTGATGTGTGATTCTGGTACAGATACGCGCTCTAGTATTAGCCAGCTCGCTAGCCAGTTTGGCTGGCCTGTCCGTACGCTCTACAGACATAAAGGGACGCTGGAAGATGTCTTCGTAGAGCTTACTAGAAAGGACTGATCTTCTCTGGTAAATCTTGTCTACTGATGATGGAGGGCTGATTAGCTAAACGCTTGACGGGCGAGCTATCAGCGGTAAATTGATTTAAGCCAAAAAATCACTCTGGTTTTCTTGAATTTTAGTACACTCTAAGTAAGCTGAAGATTTATCAAGTATTCTTTTATTATGAAATCCCAACATATCATCACTAGCTCACTGCTCCCATTAGTGGCTATGTTTTTCAGTAGCTGCGGACTTATTACTCCTATCACTGAAGCTACTTCGGCGGCTGGCTACCTAGCGGACTACCGCACTCCAGCCACAGAGGAAAAAATCATTTCACCCACTGAGAAGGGTTATTGGGATGGTGATGGAGTATCAGGATCACCTTTGATAAAGATCAATCTAGAGAAACAGCAGGCATACTTCTATAAAGGCGGTCAGCTCGTAGGTCAGACATTTATCTCTACAGGATCTGAAGGCAGACGTACCCCTAAGGGAACGTATAAAGTGACTGAGAAAGATAAGGACCATACATCCTCGCTCTATGGCGTGATCAAGGATGATGCCACTGGCGAGATCGTTAATGATGATGCTAAAACAGGCAGAAATATTCCTAAAGCTGGGCAGACGTTTGTCCACGCCCCGATGCTAAACTTCTTAAGATTCAATGGCGCGATCGGTATGCATACTGGTCATCTTCCAGGCTACGCAGCATCTCATGGATGTGTGAGACTGCCGAACTACATGGCTGAGCACTTTTATGAAAATGCACGCATGGGTACACCAGTGATTGTAGAATAGTATACTAGATAGAGTGAGATGTTAGAAAACGATATAGAGATATCTTGTCAGCAGGTGTACCAGGTGATGAATGGGGAGAATCCCCCTTTATTGATCGACTGCAGAGAGCTGAATGAATGGGCTGCTTGTCGGATAGAAGGCGCGGTTCTCGTGGCATTATCAGAGTTTGCCGGTAAGGTTGAGAAGTTATTTAAAGACCCTGATCAGCAGGCGATTATTTACTGTCACCACGGTGTGAGATCTCTCCACGCTGTGCAGTATCTGCGTCAGAAAGGGTTTAAAAAAACACGAAGTATGCAAGGTGGGATAGACGTCTGGTCCACGCAAGTGGATCCGCGTGTTAGTAGGTACTAAAAGGATGAGATTTAGACCTTGAAGGTGAGATTTCTTCATCTTACTTTGCCGCGAAGCAGTTTGACACATAGCGCATAAGCAAGGATAGTGACTAATCTACTATAGAACTATTATGAAAATTAACTTTATGAATAAAATTCTCCTTGGCGTATTCTCCACGCTTATGCTTGGGGCGTGCACGCAGGCTGTCCAAGCTACCTCTAGAAAGTTACCTGAGCCTCTCAGTGAGCGGGTGAAGCTAGCTGATGCAGTCTTTCTTGGGACCCTGAAGAATAAAGTGGTGAAGGGTGACTGGGCGACTGCTGAGCTGCATGTAGATAAGGCTCTCTCGGGCGCTAAGGCGGAGCAGATTTTTAATGTCACTTGGCGTATCAAGCTGAGTAATATGGTTATTTTTGATGTAAAAGAAGGAGCCCGCGGAATAGCTCTGTTGAAAGGTAAGCATAAAGAACGTTATTGGCTAAGAGCTGATAAGTTTGAGAGTGTTGAGAAACTAGCTGAAGTCCAGCGGATGGTTAATAAGTAAGTTCAAGCACTGGTGTTGTTTCTTACGACGGATTAGGTTGATGTTAAGGATTGGGGCTTCAAGAATAAATCGCTTCCCAATTATCGTGTGATGATTTAGAAGACGGCTATGGTCACACCTACTACTCTGCTTATCGCGACAAGGAATACACATAAAACGAGTGAGATTCAAGCAATGCTTGGCGTTGCATTTCATGTGCTGGACCTCACTTCTGCGGACTTCCCTGAAGTGGCAGAGACAGGCACCACATTTCTAGAAAATGCTACGCTGAAGGCGGTAGAAATTAGTAAGTTAACAGACGGAATTGTTCTCTCTGATGACTCCGGTCTTGAGGTAGATGCTCTAAACGGTGAGCCTGGCGTGTATTCATCCCGCTATGCTGGGACTGATGGCGATAACGAGGCTAACAATGCCAAGCTGATGAGCGAGCTAGGGAAGCTTCCCGCCACTACTGATAAGTCAGCGAGATTTAGATGTGTCATGGTGATAGCTGAAAATGGCGAGCGCCTCGCTCACTTCGATGGTGCAGTGGAAGGCTCTATCATTTCTGAACTCACGGGTGATAAAGGCTTCGGCTATGATCCGCTGTTTATTCCTGACGGTTATGAGAAGACATTCGCACAGCTGGGTGATGGAGTGAAGAACACGCTAAGCCATCGTGCTGAGGCACTGAAACAGGTGATTGGCTGGTTAGCTAATCGATAACGTTGTTTGCTTATTCAGGATGATGATGAAATTTCCACTCATACACACTGCCATGTCTCTGCTCTTCATATACTGTGGAGCTTTACCGGTCTTGGCTCAGAGTCTATCTACTGGTGAGTCTGGGGAGAAGAAATCTACTTCTAGTGCTGGCGGACCCAGTATCAGCACTCCCACTGCTGGGGCAGCTAAGAAAGTAATTCCTAATGCTAGGCTAAACCCTAATCAGGCTCCGGTGAATCCATATCTTAAGATCAACTATCCCTGGCATCTGCATATAACGGTGTCTGTCTTCTGGATAGGGGAGAAGCCGACGGCCAGAAACCCTACGCCAAACCACGCGAGTTCATGGGATACGAACTGGCAAAAAAATTATGGAGGTTATGATAACCCTGATCCAGCATTCCGTGTTGGCTATAGGCCAAAGGCATTTATCCCCAAGCAAAACCCCTTCTACGTGGCATTACCTTATAACGACAGGATCGACCACAGATTTCATAAACCAGAGGCTAAGCGCGTAGTCCCTTGGTTCAGTAGAGTGAATCCTAATCCTGGTGAGACCACTTGTAAGGGAAGATGGGTGAAAATTGTTAGAAACGATAAAGTCTGCTATGCTCAGTGGGAAGACTGCGGACCATTTTCTACGGATGACTACCCGTATGTGTTCCAAAACAAGAAGCCTAAAAATAAAGAAAACAACAGTGCAGGCATCGATATTTCTCCAGCTGTTAGAGACTATATGGGGATCAAGTCTGGCAACAAAGTACACTGGAGTTTTATTGATTTTAAAGACGTTCCCAAGGTGGGTCCTTGGACTCAGCTAGGTACTAATAATCCATTTCTGGACCCTACACAAGACCCTGACTATTTACCAAAGGTGAAGTATATGCGGTATCTTAAGAAAATACGGGATAATGGCAGCGGGAGAAGGTAAAAACCTTATGAACATCATGATATTAATTAAAAAAATAGGAACCTTCTGGGGTTTTGTTAAATTCACTTTCCTGTTAGGTCTTATCGTTATTGTCTCCTTCTTGGTGCTCATGCTGTTGGCGCATTCTGCCGCGAAGTCAGCAGGAGAAGGTGTGCTTTATACAGATGCGGCTATGATCCCTGATGAAGGAGAGAAAAGGGTGGCTCTTGTGTTAGGTTGCTCAGAAAAGATCCACGGCCGGACTAATCTCTATTTCAAATACCGCATCGCAGCTGCGTATAAGCTCTGGGAGGCTGGTAAGGTGAGAGGCTTTATCATGTCAGGTGATAATAGTAAAGATGACTACAATGAGCCAGAGGATATGAAGCGCGCGCTGGTCGGGCTAGGGGTGCCAGCAGATAAGATAGTCTGTGACTACGCTGGTCTCCGCACCATGGACTCAGTGGTCAGGGTGGCTGAGATATTTGAAGTGAAACGCATCATTCTCGTGAGTCAGAAATTTCATAACGAACGCGCAGCCTACATCGCCCAGAGCCGCGGGATCGATGCCCTAGGAATGAATGCTCAGGACGTGAAAGGTAAAGAGATGAGTAAGCGCGAGCACTTAGCTAGAATAAGAATGTGGGCGGATGAAAATGTTCTCAAGACCACACCGAAATATCTTGGAGATAAGGTGACACTGACGTTTTAGAAAACCGCCATGGTCTAGTGCCTGAGCCATCAGAAATGTGGAGCTTACCGCCGATCAGAACTAAAAATCCGCCATCATGCAGGAAGCATGATGACGGATTGATTTGAAAATTTCTTAGTAAGCGAAGATCTCGCCGTCCTTGAAGAATCTCTTGAGCTCAGCAGCTGCTGTCTCTGGGCCATCTGATGCGTGACATACATTGACCATCATGTTCTCACCGAGGTCACCGCGGATAGTTCCTGGAGCAGCTTCTTTTGAGTTCGTAGGCCCTAAAAGGTCACGAACTACTGCGATAGCATTCTCACCCTCGAGGGCGAGAGCGATGACTGGAGCGCTCTTCATGAAGCTAGCGATCTCTGGGAAGAACGGCTTGTCTGCTACGTGTGCGTAGTGCTCCTTGAGGATATCATCACAAAGTGACATCATTTTAATACCTCGGATGCTAAGACCTTTGTCTTGAAATCTACCGAGTACGTCTCCTGAAAGGTTTTTTTGAACACAGTCAGGCTTGAAGAGAATAAGTGTGGTTTCTGTTGCCATGAGGATGGGTTAACTGCTCATTATGAGTCTGGCAAGCGGTAAATTAGATCAACTGCCACTTTACAAGATGGTGTAAATCACGTAGCTGATAGGTATGTCAGCCGAGGAGCGGAAAAAACAAAAAGGAAAAGCAGGGAAAAGTCTCAAAGATGCAATGGGTCTTTATGGCTATATGGACCGTTATAAGCATATTTTCGTGCCGTCATTGTTCGCTCTATATACTACGGCTGCTTTGTCTCTGGCGTTTCCGTATTTCCTATCCAAGCTGATAGGTAAGTCGATGATGGCTGGCGGCAGTGGTGGTGAGACTGCGGCAACAAAGGCTGACATTATAGCTAATGTGAATGGCATCGTTCTTTGGCTAGTCTTAGCACTGATGCTTCAGTCATTTATCACGTACTGGCGTGTCCGTGGTTTTATCAAATCTGGTGAGGGTGCTCTGAATGAGATTCGCCGTGCACTGTTCACCCGGATGGTGAGGTTGCCTATGAATTACCTCACGGAGAAACGTTCTGGTGAACTGAGTTCTAGAATAGCAGGTGACTTAGCGATAATGCGTGAAACTCTGATCACGACGGTGCCGAAATTTGGCCGTATGATCGTGACGTTGATTGGCGGTCTTATCGTGATCTTCATCTGCTCATGGAAGCTATCACTGATCATGCTCGCTAGTGTGCCTATTGTCGTAGCTGCTATTGCTATCTTTGGTAAGAAGATCAAGAGCTACTCGAAGGCGACTCAAGATGCGCTGGCTGATACGAATATCGTAGTGGAAGAAACCATTATGGGCATCTATGATACGAAGGCGTTCTGTAATGAGGAATATGAAGAGGATCGTTATGATTCCGCTCTTACAACATTTCTAAATATCACTGTAGATGGAGCTAAGGCTCGTGCTGCATTCATTAGTTTCATCATCCTAGTTCTCTTTAGTACCGTGGCATTCATCGTATGGTATGGTGCACGTATGCTGGCTAATGGTGAGATAGATATTGATAACTATATCGCCTTCATTCTCTTCAGTGTCTTTGTAGCTGCATCACTCGGATCTATTCCTGAGATCATGAGTCAGCTACAGATCACCTCTGGGGCTACGGAGAGAATCCGTGACCTCATAGACGAAGAGCTAGAGGCTAACTATGAGGTAGGCAGTGAGCTGTCACTAGTAGGCAGTGTGCAGGCAAAGGGGATCGAGTTCTCTTACCCATCTAGACCTGAAGGTAAGGTTCTAAAGGGGGTAGATTTCGAGGTGGATGCTGGTGAGCGCGTAGCCCTTGTAGGGCCGAGTGGTGGTGGTAAGTCCACTGTATTCTCTCTGTTGTTAGGTTTCTACCAAGGGCATGAAGGCATTCTAACATTTGACGGTAAGCCTATCTCTGAGCTAGGTCTTAAGTCCCTGCGTAGTTCTATAGCAGTGGTGCCTCAGGAGGTGTTGCTTTTTGGTGGCAGTATTTTAGAAAATATAGCTTACGGTAAGCCAGGGTCGAGTGAAGAAGAGATCATGGAAGCGGCTAAGCAGGCGAATGCTCATGACTTTATTTCGGAGTTCGAAGAAGGCTATGAGACTAAGGTGGGACCTCGTGGGATCAAGCTCAGTGGTGGTCAGCGTCAGCGCGTTGCGATAGCTCGTGCTATCTTAGCGGATCCTAAGATCCTTCTTCTGGATGAGGCGACTAGTGCGCTGGACTCTGAGAGTGAGAGACTGGTGCAGTCCGCATTAGACACGCTGATGGAAGGCCGTACATCGATGATCATTGCTCACCGCTTGAGTACTGTTAGAAATGCAGATCGCATCCTAGTGCTACAGCATGGTAAGATAGTAGAGAACGGAAGCCATGATGAGCTGATGGCTAATAACGGGACTTATAAGCTGCTAGCGGAGACCCAGCTAGGGAGTTAAATTTTATAAACTGTTAGAATCATGCCTGTAGAAGAGCAAATAGAAGATATCACAGACATTGCTTGTGAGTGCTGTGGGTTTAAGACTGTGTATTCATCAGGCTTTGTCTATCTTGAAGACGAAGAGGATATACCAGAAGCTGAGTATGTCGCGCGCTGGATCGATGGGAAAGGGGATCATGGGGTTTCATTTCTTGTCTATATTGAATCTTTTGAGAAGTACGTGAGCGTGATGTTCGACTTTGATCAACACGCATTTACGGTAGTGAATCCAGATGATAATGACTGGGGTGATGTAGAAGATACTGAGCTGTTAGATCGAGATCAGATTGTGGATACAGATCATGCGATTGACCTTTTTAAGCTGTTAGATGAGATTTGGCTGAAGGATAAGTCACTCAATAAATTCGCTGAGATGGTGATGGTGGATACTGGACCAGTAGATTAAGGGATCTTCTGGAAACTAGCTATGTTGAAGCTTGCTATCTAATGACGAGATGAACACTTTCTAGGAGTGCAAGGTGCAGAGAGAGCGGGTAGAAATCTGAATTCCCAGAAAGATCCCAAACAAGGTCTTGATCTAGGTGGGAAGCTTGGTGGCTTGTCTCTGAACCAACAGATTATTTCTTTGGCGGTGTGGCCGTTACTGCAGAATTTTCTCAGTGTACTAGTAGGCTTTATGGATCGTGTGGTGGCTGCAGATGTGAGTACTCAGAGTGATCTATCCGCTGTTACCGATATGATGGGATTGCTGATGTATGTCGGCTGGCTGATGATGATCATGCAGGCTGCTGTGGCGACTGGCGCGCAAGCCTTGGTTTCTAGAGCATATGGTGCGAGAGATTATGAACTAGCAGAGAAGGCGGTCGGGCAATCCGTTCTGTTAGGTCTGCTCACAGGAACTCTAGCTGGGCTGATGCTATGGTTACTAGCTCCTACGCTAGGGGATTTTTTCGAGTTGAATACAGCGTCGAAAGAATATTTCTTATTGTTCGTTCAGATACTCGTATTTTCAGCTCCTATGAGTGGAGTAGTCTTTGTCCTGAGTGCGTGCCTTCGTGGTGCTGGAGATACCTGGACGCCATTTAATGCGATGGTGGTGGTGAATGTGGTGAATGTGATGTCGAGCTACTTGCTGGCAGTGAATGCGGGGATTGGTCTGGCTGGTATTGCATTTGGTACAGTGATTGGCTGGGCGGCTGGCTTGCTCATGTTGTTTTGGAAAATCTACCCGCGTGAGATGAAGAAGAGCTTGCTGGTACTTCACAGGAAATGGATGGGATGGAACTGGGAGATCAGCAGACGTATCGTTAAAGTGGGGATTCCACAATCGATAGAAATTTTAGGAATGTGGTCACTCCACGCATATGGCTTGAGAATGATATCGCTCGTCGGTGACCAGGATGACGGCCTGATTGGTTCTCATGGACTCGCTGTGCAGATCGAATCCATTAGCTTTATGCCAGGATTTGCTCTCGGTACGGCGGCGGCAACCTTAGCTGGTCAGTATTTAGGTGCAGGCTCCAGAGAGATGGCTGAGAAGGCTGTGAGGCAATGCTGGCGAGTGGCGCTCATCGTGATGAGCTTGATGGGAGCTGTGCTCTACTTTAATGCTGAGCGGCTTGTCAGCATCATGAGCCCTGGTGGTGGAAAACAGGCGGAGATGGCGGTCGCCTTAGTCATGATTGTCGCCTTTGCGCAGCCATTTTTTGCAACCGCGATGGTCATGAAGAACTCGATGCGTGGAGTGGGCGCTACCAGTACAGTGATGCTATATTCATTCAGCGTGATGCTATTGTTTCGAGTAGGCTTACTGACTATTTTAGTGCGCTACTATGCAGCAGATTTGAAAGTAATCTGGTACATCTTCACACTAGACATCGTGGTGCAATCCATTGTGTTTGTGTGGGTACACTACCGGGGAAAGTGGCTGGACGCTAAGGTTTAGCTTTCTCTACTGCTTGCATCGTGTCAATAGCATCCATGATAGCGTGACTGATCGCGCTGATGCCTAGTGGAGTAGGGTGCAGCATATCGCGCTGCAGGAAGGCTTTGGTAGAACCTGCAGGATAGGTGATATTGTTGAGTTTGATCTCCTTATCAGCTAAGCTGAGTTGCATAAAATGTGAGAGGTCTACGAGAGCAGTCTGCTTATTATTTAGTAGCCGCTTATTCACCCATTCAGTGAGGATGAGGTTTGCTTTTTTGATAGTTTTTAGAGTGGGGACTTGGCTAGCTGAAAGCATGATTCGGACTGCTTTTGAGGCATCAGGAATATTACCGATCACGAGCGGGCAGTCGATTATGTCCAAGTTATCTAGTGCGTTTTGGAAGGTCTTAAGTCTAGTCTCGGCATTTGGATATTTCCCGTAGATATGCCAAAATAGCTGGTCTACCGCGATGAGTACGCTAGGAGATATTTTGCGCGCGTTATATATTTGATTATGAGAAATGAATGCAGGAGATAAAAAGGACAGCCGGTTACTCAGGTTAGTAATTTGGGCATCTTGTTTCTGTATACGTTTCTTTAATGGTATGTCTAGAGCCAGAGCATCGGATTTTGGTCCGCCAAGACGTTCTTGATAGTCATATCCATCTGAAAGACTAGCTCCTATGATCACTGGTCGTATCCACAAGTCTGCATCTTTGAATTCCTTCAGCTCCTTAGCAGTAAGCATACTAGGTAGATGGGTTAGTATTAGGAAAAATAGTAAAAAATAGCGAAACATTGCAGTAGTTATTTAATACATAGACCTGCTTCTGTCAAATTATTGGGATTTAGCTAAACCCTGATCGTGTTATCTTATTTACTATGCTCATTGGTATTCTATTCATAGAGAGAATAGTAAACTTTCCATTAAACATTAAAGAGACCCAGTTCCATAACCCAAAGCCCCAACTAAACACAACTTACTATCAATCCAGAAGGAGACATCTTCACCATGGACTACGATGAAGTAGTGACTCTAAACGTCACCAACAACGACCTCACCATCAATGCCACACTCCTCGCCACATCATCCACAGACACCTTCGGCTACGATGCCGCATCACGTGTCACAAGCACTCACAAAGGTCGCTATGATGTCACTACCGAGCACACCTACGCACTCGACTCCATGCCACTCACAGAGACCCTCACCGCAGATGGCAGAACCTACACATCCAGCCGTGACTATGATGGAGCTAACCGTCCACTCAGCCACACCTTCCCTAGTGGAGAAGCCACCACATGGACCTATGATGCGAGAAATCTAGTCAACACCGTAGCCTACGATGGAGACCCAGTCGCCACCAACACCTACGACGCAGGCTACCGCCTCACAGACCAAGCCTTTGGAAATGGACTCAACCGCGAGATCAACTATAACCGAGATGACAACCTCCGTTCATCAGACCGTGTCATCGGCGAAGACGACCTCCGCCTCAGCTACAGCTACGATGCCGATAAGCAGATCACCGCAGAAAACATCGTCGGAGACGTCCTTCCAGACACCAGCTTCACCGCATCCTATGATGCCGGTAACCGCATCTCCTCATGGAACCGCGCTAACAATAATCAGCTCAGTAACCAAACCTGGAACTACGATGACGCAGGCAACTGGAACTCCACTAGCAAAACAGTAGGTACTCAGACCGAAACCGAAAACCGCGACTACAACGCAGCAGACGGCATCACCAGCATCGCTGGCAATACCACCGTACAAGACGATAAAGGTAACTTGACCGAATTCGAAATAAATACTAAAGAGTATGAAGTGGAATATGATCTAGACAACCGCATCAACAAAGTAGACGTAGACGGCACCGATGTCAGCTACCGCTACGATGCCATGGGCCGCCGCGTTCTTAG
>CALJOJ010000024.1 GCA_937981665.1 uncultured Rubritalea sp. | reverse complement strand
TATTGTCCAAGCCATATATTGTAAAAAGATCTGTTCCGAGGAGATGAAGTAGCGACTAGATTACTTGAACCGTAGTGAGCTGCTTGTCTCTCTCGTCCTCCCGTTGACCAGTGAGGCGGGGCGCAATCTACAAAAAAACTCATGATTGTCAATCTATCTCTGCACCTTTTTAAGTTTTATTTATAGACTCCCTCATAAACCATTGAAGTATAACATTTCTAGGGGGTGGTTTAATTTTATAGCTATCTACTGAAGCTAATAAATAGTTTAGATGAATGAAATAAATACCGACTTGATTCTATCTTTAGGGCTGTTTGAGGTAAGAATTTGGATGATTCCGACCAGACGCCGAGATTGATCTGTCAGAACTGTAAGGCAACTCTATGAGTTAAGCCCAAGATTTAGAGTCAATGGCCTTCTGAGCTGCATCAGCTTCGGCTTCTTTCTTACTGGCACCAGCACCATGAGCTAGTATCCTACCGCACCATGCCACGGAGACGTTAAACTCTTTCTTATGATCGGGTCCAGATTCAGCAGTGATTTCATAGACCGGGCTTTCGGGGACGATTGCCTGCAGAATCTCCTGAAGCCTCCCCTTAGGGTTCTTCTTATCTGGATCATCATTGACGGTCTTCAAGCTAGGTTCGATAATCCGAATGAGAACCTCTTTAACCGAATCAAATCCGCCATCTATATAAATAGCACCTAGGAGGGCTTCGAATGCATCTGCCAATGTAGAGTCACGTTCTCTGCCGCCACTGTTCTCTTCTCCTTTTCCAAGCTGTATATAGTCACCAAGGTTTATCATTTTAGCGAAATCACTAAGAGCGCCTTTCGATACTAGTCTTGCTCTTATTTTCGTAAGGTCCCCTTCTGCATTCGCTGGAAAAAGCTTATAAAGGTGGGCTGTAAGTGCTAGCTGAAGCACGGCATCACCGAGAAACTCCAGACGCTGGTTATCAAAATGCGGTCTTTGAGTCTCATAGGCGAGACTGGGATGAGTGAGAGCCTCCGCTAGTAGTAGAGGATTTATAAAATTATATCCTAATAGTGTTTCAAGGCTTTCCATAATAGATAATCACTGATGAGTAAGTTATTTCAACTATGTAAAATATCTACATTACGTCGAGCATAGAATAAAGATCAGCAAATATACTGCAGAACATGTAGATCGCTAGGCATAATCAAAAGCTAAAAACAAGTAACTGATGACTAAGAAAAGATAAAGAGATCAAGGTGGGGTGACTGACGGGGCTTGAACCCGCGACGACCGGAATCACAATCCGGGGCTCTACCAACTGAGCTACAGCCACCATCTCCTTGACGCTGGGCGAAAACTATCGAAAAGATGAGTCTTGGCAAGACTAAAATCGTAAATAAATGATCTTTTTCACAGCCATCCCATAGGATAGCCTTTTTGTGATTTAACTGGTGGTCGATCCCGCTTAGGATCGACCTGCGAAAAACTATAAACCAGCCAAAGACAAGTTACCTGTGCTCTCTTAGCTCTGTAAGCTCATGCCGGCGAATCTCGTTTCTAAGATCGCTGGCAATTATGGTCGCATTATTGCTCTACATCCTGATGTACCTGTAAGCCCAGATAGTGGATTGGCCGCATAGTTTTTCACGACTTATCGCAATGATACGAGGAGGAGTACGGGATCGGGTCAATCGTATGACCTCCTCCGTTCCTATGGGACAGCAAACGGCAGAAATGGTCCAAGCCATAGGATTACTATCTCAAAGTTGAAAAAAGAACCGCTAAACTACCCAGCAAACAACACAATATCAACGTCCATAGCTCTTTCTCAAGAGGCTATGGGATGACTGTGCTTTCTCATAAACGTTCACCCTTAGAGAACATCATAGTTCTAGGGACTTTTTCATGGCTGTATGTTAGATCTATCGACCTTGCTGAGAACCAACTGGTTTCTTTGGCTTCTCGAACTCGAGATACGTAGTACCAGCTACTTTGTTACTTACAATACTATCCACCCGCATCCTCTCGAGCGTGTACACACCTGGCGCAACCTTCATCAAGTCAGTAACTTGGAATCGTTTCAATGGATTATTATCAAAACCATAACCAACCACACGCATTAAGGCTCCATATTTTTCATGAATCCAAACATCCACAGTGCCATACGCCCCTGACTTACCTGGATTTCTCAACCGTACTATATTACATTTCTGACTCCCTACTCTTTCATTACCTACTATCGCGCTATTCTTCCAGTACAAGAAACGCATCGAGAGATCCTCAAAAGACAAATCAGTACCATTGATGCGGTTAGCTAGTTTATTATCGTCAAAAGTTAAGGTTTTATCTCCCACTATTTCAAGCAAGTCAAATTCATTCTCTTTCAGACGCATATGAAAACGTTTCTCTACATTATTAGTCATGTGGTGAAACTGAATATTCTGCTCTCTTAAATAAAGACCAACTGGAGTCTTTCTCCCATCCTTCTTCATGAATCCTTTTAAGTCCTGATTCTGCAATGTCGCTTGGTATCGCGCGTTCTGGAGTAGCTGCTCAGCTGCCGCATCGGCAAAGGCTGTCATGGTGCTAAATGCGGTCATCGTTATCACAATGGCGGAAGTAACTAGTTTATTCGGCATGCTAGAAAAGTAACAGTTCATCCTCATATGACAACTAGAACTTAACTTTTATTCAATTCGTCTCATTTTTTTCTTCATCATCCCTCATCTCGTCATACTATTAATCATGTCCACACCAGAATTTCATTACCAGAAGCCTTTTCCCCTAGGTCCTGACCAGACAGAATATGAACTCATCAGCACTGAAGGAGTCAGCGTAGAAAAGCATGGAGATCGCGAGGTTCTTACCGTATCGCCTGAAGCTCTCACCAACCTCTCAAATGAAGGGTCCAAGGCAATCTGCTTCAAGCTCCGCTCATCTCACCTCCAGCAGGTAGCAGCTATTCTTGATGACCCTGAAGCAACGGAAAATGATAAGATGGTAGCACTCACTTTACTCCGAAATGCGGAGATCGCAGCCAATGGAATTTTACCTAACTGTCAAGACACAGGCACAGCGATCGTGATGGGTAAAAAAGGTGAAAACGTCTACACTGGATTCGATGACGCTGAGGCTATTTCTCACGGAATCTACAAGACCTACACTGAGGAAAATCTACGCTACTCACAGACCGTTCCGCTCACAATGTATGAGGAGACGAACTCTAAGACAAACCTACCGGCACAGATCGACCTCTACGCCACACCTGGTGACAGCTACGAGTTTCTTTTCATCTCTAAAGGTGGCGGTTCTGCGAATAAAACATTCCTCTATCAGGAGACAAAAGCACTGCTAAACCCAGACACACTCAAGTCATTCTGTGTGGCTAAAATGGCAACTCTTGGAACCTCAGCTTGCCCACCTTATCACCTAGCCATTGTGATCGGCGGCACCTCTGCAGAGATGAATCTAAAGACCGTGAAAATGGCATCCACTCGCTATTACGACGAGCTACCTACTTCAGGAAATCAACACGGTAGAGCATTCCGTGATGTAGATTTAGAAAAAGAGCTGTTAGAGCTATCGCGCGACATCGGGATCGGTGCTCAGTTTGGCGGCAAACACTTCGCACTCGATGTGAGAGTCATTCGTCTTCCTCGTCATGGTGCATCATGTCCAGTCGGCATCGGTGTTTCTTGCTCAGCTGATAGACAAGCGAAAGCTAAGATCACCAAGGACGGGATTTTCATTGAGAAACTAGAAAATAATCCAGGTCAGTACATCCCAGATAAATACCGTGACTGGAAATTCAAGGGTGTAGAGATAGATCTAGATCAAGGAATGGATAAGACTCTCAAGACACTCACTAAGTACCCAGTGACTACCGCTCTATCACTCAGTGGCACGATCATCGTAGCCCGTGACATCGCTCACGCTAAACTACGTGAAATGTTAGATACTGGGCAAGACCTCCCTGACTACGTGAAAGACTATCCTATCTACTATGCTGGACCAGCCAAGAAGCCAGATGGCATGCCGTCTGGTTCATTCGGACCTACCACAGCAGGAAGAATGGATAGCTATGTTCCTATTTTCCAAGAAAAAGGTGGCTCTATGGTCATGCTAGCTAAAGGGAATCGCTCACAGATCGTGACTGACTCCTGCAAGGAACACGGAGGATTCTACTTAGGATCAATGGGTGGCCCAGCTGCTATTTTAGCTAAAGATCATATCAAGTCCGTTGAAGTAGTCGACTTCCCTGAGCTAGGTATGGAAGCAGTCTGGAAGATCAAAGTAGAGAACTTTCCCGCCTTCATCCTCGTTGATGACAAAGGAAACGATTTCTTTAAGCAGTTAAATTCCTGTCCAGCTTGTTAGCCTAAATAACCGCTATTTCCCTTTCTTTTTATTAAATCTAAGCATACTTTGCCGACATGAGCTGCGCAGGACCAAGAATGAAAATGGACCCAACCCTCCATACGGATAAAAAGCCGTCATGGATTAAAGTCCGTCTCCCCAATAATCCAGTATTTTGGGATACTAAATCCATGATCAAGGACCTTAACCTCGTCACCGTTTGTGAAGAGGCTCAGTGCCCTAACCGATGGGAATGCTGGGGGCAAGGAACGGCCACCTTCATGATCGCTGGTGACAAGTGCACTCGTGCATGTGGATTCTGTGCAGTCAAAACTGCTAAACCAGAAGCCCTCGAAGCAGATGAGCCAATGCGTGTAGCAGAAGCCACTAAGCGAATGAAGCTCAGGCATGTCGTCATTACGGCAGTAGCGCGTGATGATCTCAAAGACGGTGGCGCTGAGCACTTCAACCACACGATCACTGCGATTCGCGCTGTCAATCCAGGTATTATCATCGAGGTCCTCGTGCCAGACTTTAATGACCGCGACTGGGCACTAAAAATGTGCATGGATGCGCGCCCACACATTTTCAACCATAACTTAGAAACTGTTGAACGCCTCACTCCTATCGTTAGAAGTAGAGCCAAGTACTGGAGGTCACTCGCAGTCCTCAAGAAAGCCGGTGAAATGGTAAATGGCAAGGTTTCTGTGAAGTCTGGCATCATGCTGGGTCTCGGAGAGACTCATGAAGAGATCCTCAAGGCAATGGACGATCTGTTAGATCATAATGTTACCGTCCTCACACTAGGGCAGTACCTACGCCCGACACCACGCCACTTACCAGTAGTAAACTACATCAAGCCAGAATACTTCGATGAGCTAAAGCAGATCGCTCTCGATAAAGGTTTCCGTCATGTAGCGAGTGGACCACTTGTTAGATCATCCTATCACGCAGCAGACTTCCGTCCTGAGCTAGATGTCCTAGACGATATCGAGGCTGACCTCCGGGGTACTGCTGAGCTAGAGCTAAAGCCGAGTGATCTGCCCATACCGTCAGCTTCAAAAGACGTGGTACAGTCCACTCTCGACTAATCGATTCATTACATTTTGGATACAAAACCATCACTAGTGGAGACAAGGAAACCAGTAGGACTCACTCCTGCTGCTTGGCTTCCCTTAGTGATTAGTAATGCTATTCCTCTCATTGGAGTTCTCTTTCTGGACTGGAGCATTGGACACATTGTCATCCTTTATTGGATAGAAAATCTTATCCTCGGCTTCTGGAACATCCCACGGATTCTCTTCGCCGGTGAGCATAGTAACAAACTCAAGAACCTCCCTACCTCTGTCTTCTTCCTCGTTCATTACGGGATATTTTGCCTCGTCCACGGTGTCTTTATCGTAGGGCTAATTGCCTTTTCAGAGAAAGCATCATTCCAGAGTGCCAGCGGTCCTCGTGATATAGTAGATACCGTTATTAACTATGCAAGCTTCGGCCTTATCGTTGCCATCATTAGCATGTTTCTCATCACTGGCTGGGACCTCATTAAGAACTACATCATCAACGGTGAACACAAGAAATGGAACATCGGTAAAGCGATGGCATATCCATACGGCCACATCGTCGTCGTTCACATAGCCATTTTCGCAGGTACCTTCGGAGCCTCCCTACTAGGAGCTCCACTCGCTCTACTCGTAGCCCTCATCATAGGTAAGACCCTCATCGAGCTAAAAACGAAGAGAAAAATAACAATCGGGACGCTTACAAAACAATCCCAGTAATTTAACTCTCACCCTTCGCTCGTGGCTCAGCTGAGACAGTATCGCACGCAGATGAACTAGTGACAAATGGACCACCTTCCATCGGCGCTACACCGGTGAAGGCTACGTCAGGCATATCTGTTGGCTTACCAGCAAGAGGGAATTCCTTTCTAAGTGGATGGTACGGATAGCCTTCCCACATCAAGATACGCTTAAGGTTAGGGTGATCAGTAAATTTAATCCCCATCATATCGTACACTTCACGCTCATGCCAGTCTGCAGTAGCCCAGATATCAGAGATAGTAGCCACTTCTTCATCTTCAGATATAGGAACCTTGATTCTAAGGTGCTTAGAATCGTCCAAAGTAGATAGCTCATAAACCATTTCAAACCTTGGATCAACGTCTTCATGATCAACACTACAGATATCTAAAAGCATCTCTAAGTTTAAATGATCACGGCAATATTGCATCACTGCCTTAAGAGCTTGATTCTTTATAACCACAGTATGCTCACCGCGGAATTCCTTCGTGCTGATCACATACTCACCGTAGTGTTCCTGAACTTTTTTTACCAACTCACTCATGATATTTTTTTGAAATCGTAATATTAAACTAACCTCTCATCCCCACTTAACGTGAAATCTCTAATCCTTTAACAGCCTTCTCCTCAGGATCTGCCTTAAGGCCCATAAGTGACTTCTCAGAGCCTATCTTATCCTGCAGCTTCATCAAACCATCGATCAATGCTTCTGGACGTGGCGGACAACCAGAAATGTAGACATCCACTGGGATAAGTCTATCAATCCCCTGCAATGTAGCGTAACTACGGTACATCCCACCGGATGAGGCGCAAGCACCCATGGCTATACACCACTTTGGTTCAGGCATTTGATCCCAGACCCGCTTCACAGCTAGCGCCATTTTATAAGTCACCGTACCAGATACAATCATCACATCTGCCTGACGTGGAGAAAAGCGCATCACCTCAGCACCAAAGCGTGAAATATCAAACCGTGATGAGGCAGTAGCCATAAGCTCGATCGCACAGCATGCAAGCCCCATTGGCATAGGCCAGAGTGAGTTCTTACGCATCCAGTTGATCGCTGCATCCACACGGGTGAAAATAATGTTACCCTCTACTTTAGAGTCATACACATAATCAGTGAGATCTACGTCCCCTGAATCCCCGGTTGGAATCTGAGGACCCACATTCGGGCTAATAACTGGTGATGAGCTTTTTGAAATCATAGGTCGTTAATAAATTTATTACCGAAAAACTAGTCTTCTCATACATATTCTCAAGCTAATTCCTACGAATCAGGAATAAATTATAAATTCAGCATTCTTACCCGTAAGCCACTCAGTAAAATATCGCCATGATTGCAAAACTCAGAAGACTCTTCATCTCACTCTGCTCTATTCTCTCTATCAGTGCGCTGAACACAGAATGCCTCGCATGCGCTGAAGAAGACTCCCTCAATACCCGTACTGAACACTACAACCTTAATAACCAAACCGCCATTCAAGGATATGACCCAGTGGCGTACTTCACTCAAGGCAAAGCGGTCAAAGGGAAACCACAGTTCAGCTACCAGCATCACTCCGTGCTCTATCTATTTAGTAGCAGTGAAAATTTAGCAATATTCAAAGCCACACCTAACACCTACGAGCCACAATACGGTGGATGGTGCGCCTATGCCCTCGCCGTAGATGGAGGTAAAGTCTCCATAAATCCAAAACGCTTCAAAATCATCGATAACAAGCTCTACCTCTTCTATGACACAATCCTAGGACCTAACACACTTAATAAATGGAACAAAGCCAACGACACAGACCAGATCAAAAAGGCTGATCTACGCTGGATGGACATTTCAAAATAAAGCTCACATTTTTAAGCAGCAAAATCTTGCACATTACGTAGCTGATTCCATACTTACGGGCAGATGAGCCCCGCTAATATTGTCACGATCATACGTTTTATACTCATACCCATTTTTGCGGTATTGGCAGTGCGTTATGCTGACTCCATTATAGCGGGTGATCCACAAGAGCTACTTCGATGGCTCTCGCTCAGCGCCTTTATTCTAGCAGCTGCCGGAGACGGTCTCGACGGCTACCTCGCTAGAAAATACGGAGCTACTAAGCTCGGCTCCTATTTAGATCCACTCTGTGATAAGGTACTCATGCTCGTAGGTCTCATCGTCCTCTGTCAGGTATCATGGAGCCCACATGGCTGGGTGATTCCAGTCTGGTATGTGGTGATGGTAGTGGCGCGTGATCTCTCTATAGCGACCGGCTGTGTGTTTATAAAGCTCATGGGTAAAAAGCTCGAAGTGAACACAAATTGGACAGGAAAAGCGACGACTGTCGTTCAGTTGTTTACATTAGGCTGGGTCATGTTAAGAGTGGTTCCGTTCAGCCCGCTAGTGCCCACCGTGGCAGCAGCCGTATTCACCCTGTGGTCATCGTGGTTCTACGTACGTGAAGCACTTAGACAACTTCAGCCAGAGTAAACAACTCAACGCTTTAAGATACACTGAACACACCTTTTTAAATTTCAAAACATCACTATTTCATCATGATTAACATCGCCATTGTAGGACGCCCTAATGTAGGCAAGTCCGCTATTTTCAACCGTCTCGCTGCTCGTAAAATAGCCATCGTTCACGACCAACCAGGAGTTACTCGTGACCGTATCGCTGCGCCTTGTGCTCTTACAGAAACACCATGTACTATCATCGACACTGGTGGTATCGGAGCTAAGCTCGACGATGGTTTCCTTGACCAGGTAACTGTCGAGGCGGACATCGCTATGGACACAGCGGACCTTATTCTTTTCGTAGTAGACTCTCGTGAAGGCCTCAGCCACATCGAGACAGAACTCGCGATAAAGCTCCGTAAAGCTAAGCACCCAATCTTGCTTCTTCTTAACAAAGCAGATCACTCTGCACAGGAAATCCAATACGGAGACTTCTCCAGCATGGGATTCGGTGGAGGTATGCCAGTCTCAGCTGAGCACGGTCGTGGATTCCACGAGCTAGTAGAAAAAATAGAAGACATCATCCAGCCAATCGCAGCTGAACAGGCTGAGAAGCAGGCAGACGCTGAAGAGCAAATCGCTAAAACAGGTCTTAAAATCGCCATCGTAGGTAAGCCAAATGCGGGTAAATCATCCCTCATCAATGCCATCCTTAAAGACGAACGTACTATCGTTTCAGAAATCGCTGGTACGACTCGTGACGCAGTTGACGTCCCCTACGAATACGGTGAGGAACTACACACACTTATCGATACCGCAGGCCTCAGACAGCGCTCTAAAATGGACACCTCAGTCGAAGTCTTCTCTGCCATGCGAACAGAAAGATCCATTCGTCGCTCCGATATCTGTTTATTAGTCATCGACCTCGAAGCCGGCATCTCAGCCATGGACAGAAAGATAGCTCAGGTAATCCAGAAAGAGCACAAACCATGCCTCATCATCCTCAATAAGTGGGATCTCTTCCACCCAGGCATGGCGCGTGTAGAAAGACTTGAAAAAGCGGAGAAACAAATCCGTACCGAGCTCTTCTTCCTCGCATACGCACCATTCGCTGCCGTTTCCGCTAAAGAAGGTCAGCACATCAGTCAGGTCTTTGGTCAGCTCACTAAGATCCGTGAAGCGGCAAGAGAAACCATCACCACTGGAGCACTCAACAGACTCCTGCATGATGCCTTCGAGATCAAGCCACCAAGCATGCACAAGAAATACCGCAAGCGCATCAAGCTCCTCTATGCTACTGCCGTAGTAAACGATCGCTACACGGCGATCCCAGTTCCATCCTACATCCTCTTCGTCAACGACAAGCGGCTCATGCATGAAAACTACGAGCAATACCTCTCTAACAGAATTCGAGAGAAATACTACGCTCCAGCTATTCCCATTGTCTTCTCAGTGAGATCTCGAAATAGATCAAAATCTAAGTAGATAGATTAGAAATATTATACCGGCCTCTGCAGATTCATTTCTCCAGAGGTTTTTTGTGCTATAAAATACAGACCGCACCAAAATTATATAAGGCGTGAAGTAGTATTGAATACTTGAGACTACCTGATTTTTGATACAGCCAAGCACAGGCTAAACCAAGACAGAATACTGGTAAAAATGAAAACCCCGGGTGAACTACAGCAAACAATAGCGATGAAATTAGCATCGATTTCTTAACACTCCAAGCTGTCTGCATTGCTCGATATATTTTACCTCTAAAGATAGGTTCTTCGAGCAATGGTGCTGCAAACACTATCAAGATAACCATCGGCCAATAAGAGATATCTACCGTTGACTCAGGTAAAGTAACTCCAACGACAACTAAACTCCATAGCCAACACTTGGCGATCACTAAACATGCGACAGCAAGACCAACAGTAATGGTAACTACTTTAAATATAGCAAGCTCACCTTTAGCTATAGCTCTCAGGGGTTCATTCATTTTTCTGCCCATCAGCATCGCAACTACTAAAGTCAGAACACCGCCAAAAATGAACGAGGCTAATAGGGTCCATTCGGGACTAGGCAAAGCCATGAAGAATACTAACCCAATAGTCTGAAATCCAAAAAATGCGACCACTAGCCATAGTCCAGAAGAAACACTCCATTCCTTTGGAGCTTTCTCTGTAGGGTCAAACATATAGCGATAGCAAACTCGTTGCCTATCCCAGATTGCGGATCCCAAGAGCCAGAAAATAAAGTTAACCACACAGAGCCCCCAGAGACGTTCCGCAACTACTAATGCTGTAAACGTACCAGCCACAAACATTGCTAAGTACATTTTTCCCATCTTAGGAGTATACACTTTAGTAGCTTCTTCACGTGTATCAGACTCTGGATTCCCCATCATAATACCATTCACTACTTTACCCACCATCCAGAGACCTATCAGCGAGAGTGCAGCCAAGGCTAAATCTTCAACAGAGTATGCATGCCGCCAGAATACACCAAACACAATGATCGCCCCTCCAACAAAGGCTCCTATAATACGCCATAATCGCTCACGCCGATTAAAATATTCTGATATATCACAGGGTAAAGTCTGGATAATCCATAGTCCCTTTTGCTCTAATGAGAAAATACGCGAAATACTGAGAATACAAGCATAAGAGCCACTGCCTACACCAAGAGCGCAGAGAGTTCTAAACTCCACATCCTCTATGATGGAAGGATTTACAAACACTTGGAACATAATGTAAACAACAGGAATAATAATGATCTGAATAGCTATCCCTGGGGTTCTTAATAAGGCGAGTTTTTCAAATTGCCATAAACTCTTCTCTCTAGAGTCAGTTTCAGAAAGTCGCTCACCCTGCTCATTCAGAGAATAAGTAATCCCTCCATCTAGTATTTTACCAGCAAGCCAACACCCTACAGTCCCTATAATAACAGCAACAATAAATAACGAAGCATTAAGTAAAATAATACTACTCTCCTGACTAAATACCCAGCCCAAGTAATTATTTTCTCCAAAAACCACCGCCAATTTTTCGTGGATCCACTGATCCACAGTTCTACTAAAGAACATCGCTAATACTCCATACATCCCAAGTATACCCAGTACAGCAAAGAGTTTCTGAGCAATATTGACCAATCGTTTCGGAGCCGCATATCGGAGCCAAGTATCTATTACTATCTCTACACCTGAGATCATAGCTGAATACAACAATGTGAATAACAAAGCACTAGGTACCGCAATCAGATAAGAATGACCTAAAGTTTTAATAACAACGGTCATCAAAGGAAACACAGCTAGCCAAGCTAAAATACGCATCGCTGATCTTGAGCAAAAACTCCCTAACAATACGACTGATCCCTTAATAGGTAGATAACTTAGCATATCATCCTTACCAGACTGTTGTTTAATAATCAGTAAGTGAGCAGACAGCGCGTTGCAGAGTAAACAAACAAAGGTAAAAACTAGAACGACCCAAACATAGGAACCAAATGAACTGGCCTGATCAGATTTGACATATTTCTCAACATCGTGAATTGTATAAAATCCGCTTGCTCCAAATTGCTTATAATGAGCCTGTAGTCCATCCATCTTCACATCGTTAAAGCCGTATCGACTTCGCCTACGATTCGTATACTTTAAATCGAAAAAATCATTCCCTTTATTTTCAACATTACCCTCTAAACCATTTCTCCTTTCAAATTCCTTAATTAATGATCTATCTATCAATTTCTTATCTGGAAATGAGTCATTATAAATACGAACCCTAGCCGAATCCACCACTGAGTGAGACATCGTAAATCCTTGGAAAAGAAAAAAAGCAATCAGAATAACAACAATGACCGGTTTACTCGCTTTACGCGGCGAAACAGCATTTTTGTAACCAACCCTAGATCTCCGCGCAAATACAGAATTCCTAAATAGCGTCAAGTTCAGCCCTATCAGGGCTCTCAATGTACTTAATAGATTCATCAGCCTTATAGGATATTAATTCTTGGCCCAGATTCCTCACCCTTAGTAAGAGCAAAGAAAACTTCCTCCAATGTCTCAACTCCTCCGACTTGATCCTTCAACTCTTGTACACTTCCCTCACCTACTATCTTACCGTGATTCATAATCAGACAACGATCACAGATCCTTTCAGCCTGATCTAACAAATGAGTAGAATAGAGCACGCCAACACCTCTGTCAGCTCTCTCCCTAAGATCATCAAGAAATGCTTTGTTTGCACGAGGGTCTAAACCATTCGTCGGTTCATCCATCAGAATGATTTCTGGATCATGAATAGTAGCCATGAGATAAGCCATTTTCTTACGCATCCCCTGCGAATAATTAGAAGCATAATCTCCTAGATCTTCTACTAACTCAAGCTTCGCACCAACTCTATCAATAATCTCCTGTACCCTTGTATAAGGAAGACCTCTTACCTTAGCGATGAATTCTAAAATCTCATAACCTCTGAGATAAGGCTGAAAGAACGGCTCATCAGGGAGATAGCCCAGCTTCTTTTGCACCTCTGCTCTATCGCCAAAGCAATCAAAACCAACTACAGCTAAACTTCCCACAGTAGGCTTTAGCATCCCCATCAGCATCCTAACAGTAGTCGTCTTTCCCGCTCCGTTAGGACCAAGTAACCCTACTACTTCACCTTGTTTTACTGTGAAATCAAGCGAATCTACCGCTTTGAAATCACCAAAACTGCGAGACACATTTTTAACATGCATGAGGACATCTTCATTCATACCTCAGAGGATCATCAATATTGAAAATGAACGCAATAGAAAAACATTATCTCTAAAGTGAAACCTTACATTCAGAAACAAAAAGCCTCTGAGGATTCATTTCCTTAGAGGCTTTTTGTTCGTTGAAATACTAGATTGATTACTCTGTTAGAGCGGCCACTGCGGCATCGAGTGACTCGATGTCTTCTATGCAGATCATTGTCGCCTCTTTATTGATACGCTTCATCATGCCTGCGATGAGCTTCCCTGGTCCTAGCTCGATGAATGTGGTGTGACCTTGCTCGATAAGAGCCTCGATACACTCTACCCATCTAACAGAACCAGTAACTTGCTTCTCAAGAGTCTCACGGATCTCCTCCGCTCCACCTACGATACCGCCTTTGAAATTACTTGCTACCGGAATGCTCGGCTCAGCGATGTCTGTAGCGTGAAGAACTCCCGCTAGCTTATCCTGTGCACTCTGCATCAGGCGAGAGTGATATGCTCCTGCTACCTTGAGCTTCTTAGCTATCTTGATGCCAGCGGGCTTAGCGCCTGCTACAGCCTTATCGACTCCCTCTTCACTACCTGAAACAACGATTTGCCCAGGTGCGTTAAAGTTAGCTACATCCACATCAGCTTCAGCTGCAAGATCCATCACAGCTTCTGGAGTGCCACCGATCATAGCAGCCATCGCACCCTTCGTAGCGTCACACGCTTCTTCCATGAACTGACCGCGGAGCTGAACGACTTTAAGACCGTCTGCGAAGGAGAACGTTCCAGCAGCGGCGTGTGCTGTGAACTCACCAAGTGAAAGTCCAGCAGCTGCTACAGCTTCAAAATTCGGCACGCGCTCTTTAAGAACTGCCAAACAAGCAAGCCCATGAAGATACAATGCCGGTTGGCAATTAGAAGTTTTCATTAACTCCTCATCAGGTCCATTAAACATAATATCACTAAGAGAGTAACCAAGTGCGGCATCAGCCTCCTCGAATAACGTCTTCGCTACTGAATAATTTTCTGTAAGGCCCTGACCCATACCCACTTTCTGGGCCCCCTGTCCTGAGAATAATATTACTGCTTTGCTCATATGCGTGCATGCTAGCCTTAGTTGACCAATTAGGGATAGAAAAAAAATGAAAATTTAGTGCAGTTTTTCCTTGCGCATCATATCAATATAGGTTTCTTTTTCCCCGCACCAAACAACAGTTTGCAGCTCAACGGAGGGGTGGCAGAGTGGTTTAATGCACCGGTCTTGAAAACCGACGTGGGGAGACTCACCGAGAGTTCGAATCTCTCCCCCTCTGCCAGCTACAAAACTGGATTAAAAAACCTTCAGGTTATTATCTGAAGGTTTTTTTATGTCTAAAAATCAAGCAGATCAATAAGCTAAACACCTCTAAGCAAGCTGTTAATAGCCCTCTACATTTCATTTCCTCTATAAAAATATGATCCTACATATTGATAACTAGATGCCTCTCAATTTACTAACAGCATACTAAATCGCGCAGTGAAACCTCGAAATATGATCTATCTACCTAACATGCTGTTTGTCTCACTCACAGCCATCTCCTTATAGTCTTCTTTACTGATCACTGTAGGCTGGCTTACGTTACTTTTACTATTAATGTAGCCACTAGAACCAGCACGAACATGTGAGACTGTACCTTCTAGAGCGCTTCCTGAAGTGCCATAGCTTTGACCTTGATAGTTCGAACCACTAGTACTGAATGTATTGTTGAAGTTGTTATTTTGGGAAACATAATAAGGTGACCCTTTTACGTTACTTGCATCTTGCTTACCTGAATAGCTCTTCTTGAAGTAAGTTGCCCCCCCTCCCCAGCGCTTTGTCCGGTAGCTATCTTTACCGTAATCAACTTTACTTACAGCTCCTCCACTGTGTGAGGTTTTTAAATTATTATAACTACTTTTCTTACTAGACTTTGAGACATTCATCCCGTGATCACCTTTACCTAAGTCATAGCCATCATTATATTTATCAAGCCCTGATCGTGATTTTTTTTGAACCACGGTACTCTCTTTATTCCCACAGGACATAGTGAGCACCACCCCGAGGAGGAGGCTTAGTTTGATTATTATTTGGCTGATTAGCTTCATAAGTAAATTAACTATAGCCATTATCTATCAACCCACAAGTCAAGAATCACCCGCCTGTAAAGCTCCTCTATAAACAAAAATACATGCCCTGAATAAACAGAGCATGTATTAAAAAAACGTCTAATAACTATTTCCAGCCTAGCGCTCAGAAATAACAGGAACTGGTGAGGTCGTAGCAGGCCCTATATACTTAGTAAGTGGACGGTAAAGTCTACTATCCTTAAGCTGCTCGAGTACCTGAGCTGTCCATCCTGACATTCTCGCAATCGCGAAAATAGGAGTAAACAGATCTGTCGGAATCCCCATTGAGTAATAAACTGTAGCTGAGTAGAAATCTACGTTTGCATTGAGACCTTTACGCTCACGCATGATAGTCGCGATGCGTTCAGACATGTTGATCCACTTTGACTCACCAAGGTCTTCAGTGAGCTTGATAGCCATCTTCTGAAGATGTGGAGCACGTGGGTCGAGCACCTTGTAGACACGATGACCAATTCCCATGATCTTCTTCTTATTCACGAGGCAATCTTCAACGAATGCATCAACCTTGTCTTCATCACCAATTTCATTAAGCATCTTGATCACACCTTCATTAGCACCACCATGAAGTGGTCCCTTGAGTGTACCGATCGCTGACGTCATTGATGAATAGAGGTCAGAAAGTGTTCCACTAGTAACACGAGCTGAGAATGTAGAAGCATTCATACCGTGGTCAGCATGGATGATGTATGCCACATCCAGGGTCTTCACTGCTGACGCGTTTGGCTCTTCACCAGAGATAAGGTAAAGGAAATGTGCTGCCTCTGAAAGATCTGTTCTCACTGGTGGAAGCTCTAGCCCCTGACGTGCTCTATGGTAATATGCCACGATCACTGGAGTCTTCGCTACGATGGAAAGTGCCACCTCACGATTCAGCTCTGGATTAGGCTCTCCCACTTCAGCCCTGCTGTCAAAGATACCAAGCATGGAAACAGCTGTTCTGAGGACGTCCATAGGTACTGCGTCCTTAGGCAGGTTCTTGAGAAATGTGATGACCTGTTCAGGGAGATCACGGTTCGTTCTGAGGCTCTGCTCAAGACCTGCTAGCTCAACCGCATTCGGAAGCTTACCGTTATAAAGTAGGTAAGTTACTTCTTCGAAAGTACAATGCTCTACAAGATCATCGATGTCGTAACCGAGGTAGGAAAGTTTGCCTTCTAGCCCCTCTACTTTAGAGAGAGCTGATTCGTTTGCGATGACGCCTTCTAGGCCTTTTGCGTAGTCACTCATTATAATTTTTTGATTATTTGTTGATTCGATATTGAAAATTTTAACAGCACATCCTGTGCCTACCTATCTATGTAAATAGAATTAATCTGTTGATAGAAGAAACCAGAAGTTGAAAAAGATGCAAGAGAATATCTTATGATAAGTCGATTCCTGCTTGGCAGAACTCACCCCTATCATGTAAGTAGTTCTTATGAGCATTATTTTATCACTAGAGACCAGCATTCCAGCAGCATCTGTAGCTCTATCTATATCTGGTAAAATCATTGTTCAGCAAGAATTTGAAAGCCATCGCCAGCAGAATAAACTTCTCTTCCCTGCTCTAGAAAAGGTCATCGCTCACCTGCCTGAAGGCACAACTCCCGACCTCATCATCGTAGGCACAGGACCCGGCAGCTACTCTGGCTCTCGTATATCCATCGCCGCAGCACAAGGACTCGCCATCGCCTACGGATGCCCAATAGTAGGAATGAACTCATTCCTCGGAACACACACACTAACAGAAAACGAATCAGCCTATGCGATAGGAGATGCACGTCGGGACTCCTACTTCATCGCCGAGGTAAAGCAAGGCAGACCTGAATTCAAATCTGGTGAACCTGAGCTACTCACACTCGATGACTTTTTGGAAAAACTTCAGAGTATTGACGTCTCAGTCACCCCACTATTCAGCTTCGAAAAAGAATTACCTATTTTACATATCATGGAATATATCGTTGATAAATCACTCGCATCTGGACTCGTGCGCGCTTGGCTAGACCTTAGCGATGAAGCTCAGCAGAAGCTCCTGCAGACACCACCGCAGCCAGCCTACCTAAGAGCACCATTCATCACCAAAGCAAAGCCTGGACACCCCCTTTTACGCAATAAAAAAGCCACTCACTAAAAACAGTAAATATACACACAAGTGACTAAATTTAAAGACATAGAAAACTTCATAGACCTCCGAAAAGCCTTACCTTTTTTAAAAGGCAAGGGCTGGCGTAAATTTGCCCGCAGAAGACTCGAAAGACTCTTCGGTATCACAGGGTGCCGTGAGACTGTACTCGAAGCTGCCCAGGCTAAAACACCAGATGTCTTTGGCAGATTCCTAGAAATCCGCAACCTCCTCGTAGATGCGCAAGGCGTAAAAGAAACCATAGATTCAGTCCCAAAAACCTCGGGTGCTGTCATAGTAGCGAACCACCCATACGGCGGAGCAGATGCCATAGCTCTCTGTTCACTCTGCGTCCAAGCCCGGCCTGAGAAGAGCAAAATCTTAGCTAACTCGCTAGCCTATCACGCACCTAAATTCATCGATCACCTGTTACCATTACAAATACTAGGTGAACCAAATGCAGCACGCCATAATCTCAAGACACTCAAGGCAGCTTCGGAACACGTTAAGGCTGGTGGCATCCTCGGTGTCTTCCCCGCAGGTGGCGTCTCACACTATCAGAAAGACCAACAACAAGTCACTGACGTACCATGGTCGGAACACATCGCAAGAATCGCCATCAAAGCAAACGTCCCAGTCATCCCAGTGAAATTTTTCGGTCAGAATCCACTCTGGTACCAAATCATGGGGGAAATTCACCCCCTACTCAGAGCTGCATTCATTCCTAGAGCTTTACTTATGATGGAAAATCAGACAATAAAGTGCCGTGCTGGAGCAGTCATCGATCCTCAGACACTAGCATCTGCAGAGAACCCTACAGCCCTGCTCCGTGAAAGCGTTTACAATATTTCTGATACCTCCCATTAACTTAACAACCACCAACAAGAAACCATTATGAGTCTCAACGATCAACTTACTACCGACATGAAAACAGCAATGAAAGCGAAAGACAAAGTCGCTCTCGGTACTATTCGCAACCTTAAATCAGCGATCAAAAATTCAGCCATTGAACAAGGTGGAGCTGACACTTTACTCGACGACACCGCAGTCATCGCGGTGATCCGTAAGCAGATCAAACAACGTCAAGATTCCATCACCCAATACAACGACAACGGAAGACCAGAGCTAGCCGAGATCGAGCAAAACGAGGTCAACGTACTTGAGAACTACCTCCCTACTCAACTCAGCGCTGAAGAAGTCGAGGCACTCGTAGCTGAAACCATATCTGAATCAAGTGCTAGCAGTAAGGCAGACATGGGCAAGGTAATGGGCCTCATGCAGCAAAAAACTGACGGCAGAGCTGACGGCAAGACCATCAGCCAAGCGGTAATGAAGGCCCTTGGATAATCATCTAACATTTAGCCCCGTCTCTAATGCGCTATCTTCTAATTGACAACTCTAACACCCGCACCAAGTTCATGCTGGGTAACGAAGAAGAGCTCTTACCGTGGATAGCACGGATTAACACCTCTGAGATCAGCAGCGAAACCATCGCTGACGCGCTCAGAGGCCAGCACTGGGATGCAGTATACCTATGCTCAGTAGTCCCTAAAAAAGCAACAGTCATCGAGTCCGCTCTGGCTAGTATTTCTAACAAGCCATTCAAGAAGTTGTCTTACAAGTCTGAGCTGGGCATGGGGATAAATTACCCCTCTCCAGAGCAGATTGGAGCTGACAGATTAGCCAATGGTATCGCTGCTAAAAACAGCTACCCTTCACCTTGTATCATTATCGATTTCGGCACAGCTGTGACCTTTGATGTTATATCTGAAGGGGAATACCAAGGTGGTGTCATCGCTCCAGGACTAGGTTCGATGACAGATTACTTAGCTAATAAAACCGCCCTCTTACCTAAAATTTCCCTCCGTGAGCCAGACAGTGCCATTGGAAAATCTACAGAAAAAGCAATGGACATTGGCGCTGTTTACGGCTACCGCGGACTCGTTCGCGAAATTCTTACTGAGCTCGGTAAGGAGTTAAACGGCAAGCCTACTGTTATCTGTACAGGTGGTGATGGTCAGCTCATTGCAAATGGTCTGCCTGATCTCATCCATCACACAGACCCAACGATCACGAACGAAGGAATCCGCCTCGCAGCGGTTCTGAATTTCTAGACACTCACACTTTCACATTATTTTCTAACAGGACATATGGACAAACCTAAAAGCATCGGTATAGATTTCGGCGGAACTTCTATCAAATTTGGAGTAGTTCAGGGTCGTGCAATCATCGCAACAGGAGAACGTATTGATCCAAAAGACTACCCAAAGCCAGATCAGCTCATCAGCGCTATCGCAGGTAGAGTGAAAAAGTTTAAAGAAGATCACCCAGAGATCGTAGCTGTTGGTGTCGGTGTACCAGGCTTTGTCGACTTCCCTACTGGAACCATCCATAACCTCACTAATGTTGTAGGCTGGAGAAACATCGCACTTAAAAAGGAACTAGAAGCTCTAACAGATCTCCCTACTGCGATTGAAAATGATGCTAACGCCATGGCCATCGCTGAATGGCAACTCGGTGCGGCGAAAGGCTGCGACCACGCTATATGCCTCACTCTGGGCACAGGAGTCGGCGGTGGCATCATCTCTAATGGAGCGATGGTTCGTGGCGCCCAGTTCGCAGCTGGTGAGCTCGGTCAGACATCTATCGACTACAATGGCAGAAAAGGAAACTACAAGAACCCAGGAGCACTTGAAGCCTATCTTGGTAATAATGAATTTGCTGCTGACACTCTAAAAGACTACCGCGAAGCTGGGATAGAAAAAGACATCACAGACTGCTCACCACAACACATCGCACAAGCTGCTGAAAACGGCTGTAATATAGCACTCAAGGCATGGGATGGATTCGCAGAAAAGTTAGCAGCGTCACTAGCCACCACTTGCTGGCTCCTAAATCCGGAAATCATCGTCATCGGGGGCGGAGTAGCCCAAGCAGGTAACCTCCTCTTCAAGCCACTCATCAAACACCTCCATGGTCAACTCGGTGAGCCCTTCAAGAACCATCTACGTGTTCTCCCTGCAGACTTCAAAAATGACGCCGGCATCTTAGGAACAGCAGCACTAGCGATTGTCGAGTACCACGCTGAATAGAATTTCACTCTCTAGTTCAACTCCTTCGGATCTACATTATCCTCTGCATCTTCTAGTGCTTTCAGAACCTCTAGATTCTTACGCTCTAGCTTCTCAGCTTTCTTCTTCTCACGAGCCTCACGGAAGAAGGACTGGACGATAGCGAGACATTCATCAAGCATCACACCTGAGGTGATTTCACACTTGTGATTCAGTGGAGGATTAGAGTCTAGCAGATTGATCCATCCGCCAGCAGCTCCGCCTTTGGGGTCTGGTAAACCAAAGACGACACGATCAGGTCTACAGTGAACGATGGCACCAGCGCACATTGGGCATGGCTCCTTAGTCACATAGAGCGTACAGCCTTCCAGCCGCCAGTCACCGATGACTTCTTGAGCAGCTGTGAGAGCCAGCATTTCTGCATGAGCTGTAGCGTCCTTGAGACTCTCTACCTGATTCCAACCACGAGCAATAATCTGCCCGTCTTTGACGATCACTGCCCCGATAGGAACTTCAGTCGCGGCATAAGCCTTACGAGCATCACGCAGAGCTTGCTGCATGAAAAACTCGTCACTCGACATATCGAATGTGAAATCATCGTTCATACAGTTAGCCTAGCAAGATAACTAAAGTCAGGAACTTAAAAGTCGAAAAAGCTCTTCGCCTTCTCAAAGAAACCTTCCTGCATTGGTGAGTTTTTCTCGCCGATACTCTCAGTGAACTCAGTAAGCTTTTCCTTCTGCTCAGCATTCAGTTTCGTAGGGACTTCCACCTTCACCTCTACATGCAGATCTCCTTTATATCCAGATGAGAGATCCTTGATCCCCTTGCCTCTAAGACGGAACACCGTGCTACCTTGAGTCCCTGCTGGGATCTTGATAGATGACTGGCCTTCGAGAGTCGGTATCTTGAGTTCACCGCCGAGGGCAGCAACACCGAATGGCATAGGTATCTCGCAGAAGAGATTCTCACCTTCTCGCTCGAACACCGCGTGGTCCTTTACGTGGATAAATACATAGAGATCACCAGCCGCACCACCACGGGAACCAGCGTCACCATTTCCTGATGAGCGAAGTCTCGTACCGCTGTCTACACCTGCAGGAATGCGGATCTTGATGCGCGAGGTCTCTTGCGTAGTACCCTCACCCTTACAGTCCTTACATGGATCCTTGATCACTTCACCAGCACCACGACACTCTGGGCACGTAGTCTGCTGCACGAAGATACCTGCCTGCCTAGTTACCGCACCTTGGCCAGCACATGTAGTACACTGCTTAGCACCAGAATCTTTTTGAGATCCCTTACCATTACAGCTACCACAGCTAGCTTCTTTCTCTATCTCAAGCTCTTTCTCTACGCCATCCGCAGCTTCTTCGAGTGAGATTTCTAAATCATATCGCAAGTCACTACCTGGACGCGTACTTGATCTCCTTCTGCCGCCACCGCGTCTACCACCACCGCCTCCGAAGAAGTCCTCAAAGCCACCACCGCCGCCACCAAAAGCACCGCCGAACACCTGTGAGAATATATCGGAAGCATCATGGAAACCACCACCGCCGCCACGTCCACCCATACCGCCCTCGAAGGCTGCATGTCCATAGCGATCATATGCCGCGCGCTTATCCTCATCACTCAGCACTTCATAAGCTTCACCTATCTCTTTAAACTTATCCTCAGCCGCAGCATCATCCGGATTCTTATCTGGGTGAAATTTTATCGCTAACTTACGGTAAGCCTTCTTGATAGCTGCAGCGTCATCTCCTTTAGAAACGCCTAATAAATCGTAATAATCTGCCTTTGACATAATATGTTTTAAATTGTTTTGCTAGAAATTTGATAGTCGTTCTACTGCTTATCCCTCAGTAGCCTCTTCTTCTGCTTCCTCAGTATTTTCAACCTCAGCCACAGCCTTCTGTGATACCACCACATTTGCCGGTCTGATAAGTCTATCGCTTAGTTTATACCCCTTACGCATCACGCGGATGATCTTGCCGTCCTCGAGAGTATCGCTCTCTTCCTGGCTCATCGCATCATGGATATTAGGGTCGAAATCACTGCCTACCTCAGTCACTGCCTCAGTCACACCTTGTCCACTGAGGAACCCCTCTATCTGGGTCTGCACCATCTTCATCCCCATGTAGATCATAGAGTCAGCTTCCGCTTCAGCCGCCATCATCCCCATCGAGAAACTATCGATCACTGGAAGCAGCTCCTCGATCAGACGCTGGTTGCCAAACTTGATCGCCTCTGTCTTCTCACGAGACATTCTCTTACGGAAGTTTTCCAGATCTGCTGCATTACGCATAGCCGTGTCTTTCCACTTAAGAAGATCTGCCTCAAGCTGTGCCTGTGGGTCTAGCGGAGTCTCTTCAGTCTCTACGCCTACTGCTTCTGAACCGTCTGCAGAGCCCTCAAGCTCCTTCTCGATCTCAGCATTGATCTCCTCAAGAGACTTGCACTCATCTATGTTCACAGCAGCATCCTTGCTTACTTCTTGCCCTTGATCCATATCTGCATCGTTTTGAGTATCATTTTGCATGTCGATACCCATACCCTTATAGAGCAAATCGTCAACCCTCAACTTAGTCAAGCATTCAAAAAATGCTCAGTCACTCGAAGCGCATCAAAGTTTCCTTTCACCTCATGCACACGATGAAGCATACAGCCTCTGCTCCGTGCCAATGTCGTCATAGATACAGTAGCTGCATCCCTCTCTTGAGGATCATCCACCCCGAGTAGTCTTCCGAATAATGACTTCCTCGAAACACCCAGTAAAATAGGTCGCCCCGCCACAGTCAGTTCACCAATGTTTGCCAGCAAGCTCAGATTATGCGCATCCGTCTTTCCGAAGCCAATGCCGGGATCAAGACAAACACACTCCTCCGCCACACCAGCAGCCGTTAGAGCCTCAAGCCGCTCAGTAAAGAACCCCTGCACCTCAGCGAATACATCCTTATAGCTAGGATCATCCTGCATCGTCTCCGGCGTCCCCTGCATATGCATCACCACCACACCCGCGCCAGTCCTAGCCAGCAGCGGGAGCATCTCCACATCCGCCACACACCCAGTCACATCATTGATGATATCCGCTCCTGCAGCTAGACCAGCCTCAGCCACAGCAGCCTTCGAGGTATCTACAGATAGGTAGACTGCGTTAAATTCTGCCAACTCCCTAAGTCTAGTGATCACCGGAAGCACCCGCGCTATTTCCTCATCCACAGACACAGCAGCCGCTCCTGGACGGGTCGACTCCCCACCCACATCAATGATCATAGCCCCTTCAGCCGCCATCTCACGAGCACGCGCCACCGCACTATCAACCATCATATTATCACCCCCATCAGAAAAGGAATCTGGAGTCACATTCAAGATACCCATCACCACCGCCTCAGTACTGAGATCTAGCTCACCGCGTTCAGCATCCCGTTTCGTTTTCCAAACCATAAGTGATTCATAACTGGATCTGTAGAAATTTACAAAATGAAAACACAAAACTTGCTCAACATCAATTAAAGTGGCAACTTCCGCACATGAAAAACCTACATTCATACTTTAGAGTAAATCTCACACTACTCGCCATCACCGCCATAGCCGGCTTCGGAGCTATTACCAATCAAGCGAATGCTCTAGAAAACCCCGCTCAAGTACGCCTCTTGAAGAATGCTGACGGCTCCACCACTCAGTTCAAGCGTGACCACACCAACACCACACTTGAAAAAAGTACCTTTATCGAGAAACAAAACGGAGAAAAAATCGTCCGCACCAAGACCACCTATGTCCGAGACAAACAAGGAAGACTCAGAAGCGGCATCATTGAAGACGGTCAGCGCAGAAAGCTCTACAAGCTCCGGTACGGATACGAGCCAAAAACTGGACGCCTCATCGCTGAGAATATGTACGATGCTAGAATCGTCCGCAAAAATGACCCAAAGAACCCAAAAAAAGAAACACCAGTCCGCGCACTCAGATACTCATACACAGCCCAAGGTGAGCGCAGCAGGCCTACCGTATATGTAGGCGTCACTGGAAAAACAGCCGAGGAGCTCATGAAATGGCTCAAATTAAACAAATTTGAAAAAGGCACCCTCCCAGACGTTGACCCATTCGCACCGACCACCATCAACCCGAATGCCCGTAGATAAGACACCATAAAAAACCGTCACTCTACAAACAAACTTAGCTCCAGAGGAAATCATCACTCCGGAGCTTTTTTGTACCTACTTACCATACATAAAACACAAAAAACTCTCCAAAAAACCACCCAACATAAAAAAAGCAATATCCTCGACTTCCTCTATCACTATGAAATAACTATACCTACAACTCGCCTATTAGAATTAAAAAACCACACCAATGCCCCCTGAGGAAAGCAACAACTCCGCGAATCCGGTATCAGCTCCATACAAAAAAGAAAACATCACTCGCTAAAAAATAGGCCTTGAAATCTCGAAATCACAATTTGAATCTGATATGACCATCATGCATCAAGCCGTAGAACATTGCTGGAAAAGCGCTTACTAATCCCTTCTTATCACAACTCTATAATCTCATGCCCACACTACACTGGATCGGTAAAGAAGCCGTCACTAATCACCACAAAGATGTCCCCTACCGCATGCTAGAGCCAGATGCCAAGCTCAGTCATGGCGAAGATGGCGGTGATGGGAATCTCATCGTCCAGGGAGATAACCTCCATGCCCTCAAGGCTCTACTACCTAAGTATGCTGGCAAGGTGAAGTGCATCTATATCGACCCGCCTTATAATACGGGTAACGAGGGCTGGGTTTACAACGATAACGTTAAGGCTCCTGAAATTCAGAAATGGTTAGGTCAGGTAGTAGGAAAGGAAGCCGAAGATTTATCTAGGCATGATAAATGGCTTTGCATGATGTATCCTAGGTTGGTTTTGTTGAAACAATTTCTAAGTGAAGATGGAGCTATCTTTGTTTCTATTGATGACAATGAAGTTGGTAGTTTGAGGCTATTGATGGATGAAGTTTGGGGAGGAAATAAGTTTATCGCTTCATTTGTTTGGCAAAAACGTTATTCCCGTGAAAATAGAGAAGCTATAGGGGACGCTCATGAATATTTATTATGCTACGGGCTAAACATAGAAAATTTCAAACACAGTCGTGGGCTTATTCCCTTAGCTGAAAAGCAAAAAGCTCTCTACAAAAACCCAGATAATGATCCAAATGGACTTTGGCAATCTGTTTCTATGACAGCTCAAGGTTACAGGCCAAACCAGATGTATCAAATAGAAGCTCCAAACGGAAATATCCACATACCTCCAGAAGGTCGATGCTGGAGCACTATCCAGTCTGAATATGAAAAACTTAAGGCTAAAAAATGTATCTACTTTGGTGCCGACGGTAACGGAGTCCCTCGGATCAAACGATATTTAAAAGACTCCAAGGGACTCGTTCCTTGGACATGGCTGCCCCACGAGGAGGTAGGTCATACTGGCGAATCTCGTATAGAAATCCGCTCAATTTTCGGCTCCCAAACAGTATTTGACACCCCTAAACCAACTCGCTTAATCCAACGCGTCCTCCAAATAGCTACCGACAAAGATTCCATCATCCTCGACTCCTTCGCTGGCTCAGGCACCACAGCCCATGCCGTTCTCAAGCAAAATGCAGGAGATGGAGGCAATCGTAAATTTATACTCTGCGAAATGGAGGAAAACATCGCCGAAAACATCACCAGAAAACGCGTGCTCCGTGTTGCAGATGGCTACACGGACTCCAAAGGCAAAGCCGTAGCTGGCCTTGGTGGAAGCTTCCAATACTGCCGCCTCAGTGAGGAACCGCTCTTCAATGCCGATGGCCGTGTGCGTCCGGATGTTAACTTTGATCAGCTTGCAGAGTTCGTCTGGTATAATGAAACGGGGAAAGGCTGGCACGGCTGGGAAGAGGGCAAAAAGAAAACCAAGAAAAAGGCGAAGCCTAGTGAGCTAGGCCCTATATTTGATACTTCTGGTCAGATCCGCAGCTACCCACGGGGACCATTGCTAGGCGTAGAGAATGGCCATGCCTTTGTGCTCCTCTACAATGGTATTCTGAGTGACCGTAGTGACCTCGGTGGTAATGTGCTCACCCAGCGCACGCTCGACTACCTGCGCGAGACCATAGACCACGATGGGCATATGACCGTCTTCGCAGCCCGTAATCGCTTCGCCAACAAACGCCTCCGTGAGCAAGGCATTACTTACAAACAACTCCCGTATCGGATTGATACTTAGATTCTAAATTTCAGCAAAATTTCAGCATGAACAAAGAACTTATTCATAGCCTCACCAGTGACTTTGAAGACCATTCTCAGCATACAGATACTGGCGTAGAATTCTGGCTAGCCCGTGATCTCCAGCACTTACTAGGCTACACGGAATGGCGGAATTTCAGCGAAGTCATTAACAAAGCGAAAACTGCCTGTGAAGTAAGTGGCCACAGTATTTCTGACCATTTTGTTGACGTTAACAAAATGGTCAAGCTCGGCTCTGGCAGCACGCGAGAAGTGGATGACATCATGCTCACCCGCTACTCATGCTATCTACTAGCTCAGAATGGGGACTCTAAGAAAGCTCCTATCGCCTTTGCCCAGACCTACTTCGCCATGCAGACCCGCAAGGC
>CALJOJ010000023.1 GCA_937981665.1 uncultured Rubritalea sp. | reverse complement strand
GAAGCAAAGCCTAAACGCCTTGTTGCTTGGACTCCTCCATCGATTGATAATGAGAAAGTTACTGAAATGTCACGCTATGCAGACTCGATGACTAGAGATAATGCTAAGCTCAAAACAAAATGCGAAGCTGCTTCCTGCTCCATCGTCTTGCGTTCTCTAAAAAGGCGCATCAAGACTCAAGAGAAAGAAATAGAATCTATCCGTAAACAGATCAATAAAATCATAGCTAGAAATGAAACATTAAAGATGTGGGACACGCTACTAAAGAGCATTCCAGGAATAGCTGAGGTAGGTAGTCATGTAGTCATGTAGTCATGTAGTCATCGCCGAGCTGCCAGACTTAGAATTATTTAAGGACGCTCGGCAATTAGCAGCTTGGGCAGGAGTCACGCCTAAGCATCATCAGAGTGGAACATCAGGTAGGAGTTCAACGCCTATTACCAAAGTAGGATCAGTTCATCTATGGAGAGGATTATACATGCCTGCAAGGACTGCGAAAATACACAACCCATTGCTAAAATCCTTTGCCGATCGTCTAGAAGAAAAAGGCAAAAGCTCGAAGCAAATCACCGTCGTAGTGATGAGAAAATTGCTACATCAAATCTATGGGATATTAAAATCTGGTGAGCCCTATAACCCAGAAAAACGAGGATTTATTAATCCTTCTAAACCCTTAACCCAAATAGCATAAAAACAGAATTTACCGTTGACAATCTAACGCAGCATCTTGTTCTGCATTTTTGTTTTGTTTCATTGTGAATTTTTATAGTATATGAGAATCCTATCACACGGATGCTGAAGCTGATGCCACAATCACAAACTGAAAAAATCCTAAGATTAAAGATGCCAAGCTTGATAGCAAAACTTGACCCTAATGCCATTGACGCATAGATCGCAAAATAAGAGCTAGTAAAATACCCGCGAGCGGCACTATGCCTACAACGAAAAAAACGTAACCAACGGAAATCAAAGACATGCTTAATCTTCCAATTAACAACAGAACGAGATTAAATATTACAAAACCACCAATAAACACAGCAACTTCTTTAAATTGCTGTGTTCGCGGATCTGAGTTGTTTTTCATAGTTAGAGGTTTCACTCGTTTTTTTTAGCAGAACGTCAAAGCGATATCACTGCTTGCCGACAGCGCGCTCCGACTTTAGGGTTAATAGTTGAGTCTTCATTTGGCGTTCGACTCAAGGCGGGCAGGCAGTTGATCATCCGCGTATTGTTCTGCTCCTGTCTCGACAATGTCACAAGGCGATTCAATCAGCGCACAATCTTTTCCACATGATCTAAGATTACGGAACTATCTTCAGTCGAGAGCAATTGAAGATTAATCTCATGCCTGTCCCAATTTATCTTCATCCAGCCGTAATGATTCTTGGCGGTTGGCCCTTTGATGCGGAGTCTGTTAGGCTCGTGGTCATCGTACATCTGGGCCCATCCACTCGCCGTGATTTCACAGATCGGCTTGCTGTCAGCTCGCTCTAAACGTGCGATTTCACCTCTGTGTCTGTCGCCCGACAAAATCACTGATGTGCCGCTTGCTTCAGTCAGCATATCAAAAAGGCGCTGACGCTCATGTGGGAACACGCCCCACCTTTGCCACCGATGCTGATCTGAAAGAACTTGATTGGATGATGCGACAATGCGCACCTCCGCTTCCTGCGCCAACTGTTCACCCAGCCATTTCCACTGATCTTTACCAAGGATGGTCTTTTCAGGGTCTTTGCTCACGCCCCCCCCTCTAGGCAAAGCATCCCTATGGCGATGCGAGTCGAGCATGATTACCTGTACCCTTTTGGGGTGCTTCCCGAAAATCCATGCACCATAGACGCCATCACGTGAGCGCCTAGCATCACCCAGCGGAATTCGATTCTCCTCAAAAAACACAGCCTCAACAGCCGCAGCATTCGGGTGATGTTTGCCTAGATAGCCCTCTGCATAATCATGGTTATCCCAAATCGCGAAGGTAGGAACCGTATTTCGTGTTCTTGTGTAGCCCTGAATCTGTTCAAGCTGCCGAAATGCTTCTTTGTGTGCTGCCACTTCGTTGCTGTTCACATAATGCTGGTCACCCAATAGAAGCATCAACTGGGGCTTTTTATTCAGCATCACATCCCAGAAGTCCTGGCTGACCTTCCTAGGCTTGTTACAGGAGCCGTAGGCGAATTGTGTTATCTCAAGATCCGGATATGTGCGATCGGATGGATACTTGGCCTCCAATTTCCCGCCCTTCACAACCGTTGCCTCAACACCGGCCTTGCCTTCGCCTGCTCCCGCAGGCAAGGTGGCGGTCGAAAATAAAAGAATCAACAGTTGGCTGATCCTAATTGTCAATTGTCTTCTGGGCATTCTATTCGTTTGTTCACGGTTAAGGTATTGTCGGCTTCTTTCTGTGCCGAACATCATAGCATAGCCATCCTAGACGGGAGAGCGATGGTAGACTGTGGTTTAAGTGTTTAGTTGTGTAAAAGCGGCGGTAACAGGCGCCGTCCGCGGTTGGCTACTGCGACTTGTTCTGCATCTTTTATTGAGTTTTTGGAGCTTGTCTTCTAGCAGTTAAGTCAAAAGGTATAGCAATTGTGTCTACAATGAAATCAATCGGCAAACTTATGAAATGAAACGGAGTGAGTACCATCGCAATACCTCGAGCGGTGTCCTCACCCGGTGAATCATTAGATTTAGAGAAAGCTGATGATATTATTTCTCCATCGGCAATAACTCCTTTGTATAGTTTTCCTTTGTTGTGGAGCTTCCCTGGTCTTGAGGTCATTGTTCCACAACTAGTTAGTGTTATTATAGATAGAACAATCAGAGATAGATGAAGTATATGTTTCATTATTTATCGGGTTTACTGGTATATTTTTAGCAGAACGTCTTAGCATAGCCACCGCGGACGGTGAACGAGCATGACTGTGGTTTGATGGTTTAATTGTCTGAAAACTGTGCGATAAAGGCGCCGTCCGCGGTTGGCTACTGCGACTTGTTCTGCATTTTTTTGGGTTTCATTGTGCTGGATATAACCTCAAGGCTAGTCCCCTGCTCACAAAAATCTACCTAATTTGAAATAGTTGAACAACAATAATCTTTGAATGCTTACTCGAAGCCAACCAACTCCACCCATCTGAATTACCAGAAAACACTGCTGTCATCATAATCTGAGGGAGTGATATTGAATCCAGAATAAACTCAATTCAGTATTATGATGCAAACACCTAACAGCGATGAACCATCACCGAATCCTAACAATTACGAACACCAAAAACCTTATCAACGTTGATAAACCTAA
>CALJOJ010000022.1 GCA_937981665.1 uncultured Rubritalea sp. | reverse complement strand
TTGAAGCTTTATCCCATTTCTTAAAGTAAAAAGGGCTTTTTATAATAAGTGTTAAGCTCAATTCATGGCAAGAAAACGTGGAAAAATAGACAACCGTAACGAAGTTGATAAAGTGATGCTTCTCTACAAAACTGAAAAAGTTTGATGAACTTATGAATGCTTTAGACATAGTCTATGAAGACAAAGATATAGTGGTGGTGAATAAGCCAAGCGGCTTGCTTTCCATACCTGGTAGAGGGGTTGAGAAGTTAGATTCTGTTACTACTCGGTTAAAGGAGGTCTATCCTCGTTGTATAGAGCAGCCTGCGGTGCATCGTTTGGATATGGATACATCTGGGCTGATGGTGCTGGCTTTTGACGTTGCGGGACATCGTGATCTTTCAATACAGTTTCAAGAGAGGCAGGCTTATAAGCGGTATATTGCAGTGCTGGATGGGGTGCTGGATACTGATTCAGGTCGTTTGGAGTTGCCGTTTAGGCTAGATGTGGATAATCGGCCATTGCAGATCTATGATGAAGAGTACGGTAAGATGGGAATAACAGAGTGGCGGACCTTGGAGGTTAGTGATGGTCTTACACGAGTGGAGTTTGTGCCGTTGACGGGGAGGACTCATCAGCTTCGAGTGCATTCAGCTCATGAGAAGGGGCTTGGGGTGCCGATCGTGGGTGATCTTTTTTATGGGGTTGGGCCGTTCCATTGTGATCTACAGCTGCATGCGACGGAGCTGAGAATCAAGCATCCAGTTACGGGTGAGTTGATGACCTTTATAAAAGAGCCCAATTTTTAAGTACAGTTTTTTTTGGTGAAATGACGTTTACTGTTTACTTATAATTAAAGAATCCGTAGTATTTTTTTTGAGCAACCCCGTGTTCGATTACTTTCGGATTATGAGCGAGTTGTGAAAGAATAAGTACTATGAAGATCATAATAGCATGTGGAGGAACGGGAGGTCATTTATTTCCTGGAGTGGCAGTGGCTCAAGAGCTGAAGAGCCGTGGGCACGAGGTGAAACTTCTGATCTCTCAGAAGAAGGTGGATGCACGTGCTAGTGAGAAGTATAAGAATTTAGATTTTGATACGGTGCCCGCAGTGGCTAAGCCTAAGACACTATCTCTGAAGATGCTGCCATTTATGTGGAAGATGTGGAAGACTGTGGGGCAGTGTAAGAGGATGCATAAGGAGTTCGGGACTGATGCGGTGATCGGCATGGGAGGTTTTACCTCTCTCGCTCCTGTGCTAGCTGGACATAAGATGGGAGCTAAGGCTTATGTGCATGATAGTAATGCATTACCGGGTAAGGCGAATCGTCTGACAGCTCGCTGGTGTGATAAGGTGTTTATCGGTTTCGAAGCGGCGCGTAAATTTTTCCCTGAGAATGAGGTGGAGCTGACTGGAACACCTGTCCGTGATGAGATACGTGAATTACCAAACAGAGATGCTGCTTCTGAGAAGCTTGGTTTAGACGTCACTAAAAAGACAGTGCTTGTGATGGGTGGTAGTCAGGGAGCTAAGCGACTCAATAGCTTGGTGGTAGAAGCCTCTAAGGCAATGCCGGATGTGCAGTTCCTGCAGATCACTGGTCACGGTGACTATGAGCGGGTGAAGGCTGAGCTTGGGGAGACTGAGAACCATAAGTTGTTAGCGTTTTGTGATGATATGGCTAGTGCTTATGCTGCGAGTGATATTGCTTTGATGCGTTCTGGTGCTTCTAGTCTTACTGAACTTTCGTATATCGGGATGGCTAGTATTTTAGTGCCTTATCCGACTGCTGCTGATGATCACCAGACTCTGAATGCTGAGGTGTTCGAGGCGGTGGATGCTGCGCTTTTGAGAAAAGAAGCGGACCTGGGTGCTGGGGAGTTAGTGGCAGACTTAGCGGCTGTTCTCGGTGATACTGAGAGGCTGGTTAATATGGCTGCAGCAGCGGATGGCTTGTCTATCAAGGATGCTGCGGAGAGGATATGTAAAGCTGTGGAAGGGTAAGATTAGATTTTAAGCCTTAATAATTAGCAAGGAAGTTAAGAACATGAAGATTGAAGAATTAAGTATTAGATTAACAGATAGAGGGAATCCTCTTAGGGTGCATCTTATCGGTGTGGCTGGATCTGGTATGAGTGGCTTGGCTTTATTGCTATTGGGGATGGGGCACCGCGTGAGTGGTTGTGACCGTGTGGTGAGTAAGGAGACTGTCCGGATGGAGGGGCTCGGCTTAGATTTCAGCAGTCCGCATAATGAAGAGAGTATCGAGGATGCTGACGTGGTGGTGTATAGCTCGGCGATCAATGATGAGAATGTAGCTCTAGCTTGTGCGCGTATGCGTGGTATCCACTGTATCCGTAGAGCTGAGTGCTTGGCTGCTATTTTAGGAACGAAAAAGGGGATCGTCATCAGTGGTACTCATGGGAAGACTACGACGTCAGCGATGGCGGCTCATTTACTCCGTAGGGGAGCGGTGAATCCTAGTCATTATGTAGGTGCTGAGATACCGGTATTAGGTGCGAATGCGCACTGGGAAGAGGAGAGTGATCTGATGGTGGCAGAAGGTGATGAGAGTGATGGTACACTCGCGCTGTATCACCCTGAGCACACAGTAGTGCTCAATATGGAGGAAGAGCATTTAGATTTTTATTCAGGACTTGATCACATCAAGCAGGTGTTTAATCAGCTGTTAGATCAGACAGGGGGGAGTGTGATTTATTGTAAGGAGTGTCTAAACGCGACTGCTGTATGCGGTGCTCGTGAGGGGAGCATTTCTTACGGATGGAGTGATGCAGACTTTACCGCTACTGGTGTGTTAGAGACTGGCGGTACGGTAGCATTTGATATGAATTATAAGGGTGATCTTGTAGGACGTGTGGAGCTCGGTATCCCTGGCTTACATAATGCTCTGAATGCACTTGCTGCACTTGCTGTAGCGCATGTTTCTGGGCTGGCCTTTAATGAATGCGCTAGGTCACTAGCTACCTTTGCTGGTGCGAAACGTCGTTTTGAGACTAAGTATTTTTCTGATAAAATTCGTATCATTGATGACTACGGTCATCATCCTACCGAGGTGGCAGCTACACTACAAACAGCTCAATCACTTGGTTCTAAGCGTATCGTTGTAGCATTTCAGCCGCACCGATATAGTAGAACGCAGAAGCTTGCTGATGACTTTGGAAAGGCGCTGCAGGCGGCGGACAGAGTTTTCGTGACGGACATTTACGCTGCTAGTGAGGAGCCTATTGAAGGAGTGAGTGCGCAGACTATCGTGGATGCGATGAATGCGAATGGTAAAACTAAAGCAGAGGTAGTAGGTCATGTAGGCCAGGCTCACCATGCGGTAGGTAATGCTCTACGGGAGGGCGATATTTTAATCACATTGGGTGCAGGTAGTGTGCATGAGATAGGTACTAAGATAGTGCGAGATATACAGGTGTTAGAAGACATTCTTCGCTCTGCAAGAGATGCTGGTGATACAAATGCAAGTGGTGAACTCTATGAGCCTATGCGGAAGCACTCAACGATGCTAGTCGGTGGGCCTGCTCAATTTTGGCTTCAGCCGCAGACCTATGATGGACTTGGTAAAATGGTTCAGTTTTGCAGAAGTAGAAGTATTCCTGTGAGGGTAGTGGGACGAGGTTCTAACTTACTTGTGAAGCAGGGCGGCATCCCGGGAGCTGTGATTCATCCTAGTAAGGGTGTATTTGCGGAGGTGACTGCAGATGGTGAAGTGCTTACTGCTGGAGCTGGTGTTCGGTTTAAAAAACTGGCTAGTGTGGCTCAGGCAAATGGTCTAACTGGATTCGAATGGATGGAAGGAATCCCCGGGAACGTAGGCGGTGGTCTTCGGATGAACGCCGGAGCGATGGGGGTAGAAAGCTTCGACCAAGTAGTGGATGTCACTTTCTTCGATGAAGATGGTGAGATCCGTACACGCGGGGTAGATGAGATAGAGCATCATTATAGAAATGCGCCTTCACTAACGAGAAACTTCGCGTTGACTGCTAGGTTCCGTGGGACACCAGGGACGGTAGAGGAAATTCAGTCCAAGATGGATGAGTCTACTCTGAAGCGTAAAAAATCACAACCTAGAGCAGCGAGCGCGGGCTGTATCTTTAAGAATCCGGAAGAGATGCCAGCTGGTATGTTAGTGGATAAAATGGGCTTTAAAGATACTTCTGTAGGTAGGGCGAGAGTATCGCTGGAGCACGGAAACTTCATCGTCAATGACGGTAAAGCAACAGCTGACGAGGTGATGGAGCTCATCGCTGATATAAGAAAGACAGCGCGTGAAGAGAGAGGTATAGAGCTAGATACGGAGGTGCAGATCATCGGTGAAGAAGACTCATTATTTTAAAATAAATAGATAGAAATATAACTAATAAGAAGATGAATAAGAATTTAAAAATAGCAGTAGCCTTAGGAGGTCCAGGTTCGGAACATGATGTCTCTATGGCTTCAGGTAAGGCTGTAGTGGAGGCTCTGGTCAATGCAGGCTGTAATGCAGAGGAACTACTGGTGAAAGATCATTCTATTACTGTGCCAAAAGGTACAGATGTCGTTTTCAATACGATTCACGGCACCTTTGGTGAGAATGGAGAAATGCAGAAGCAGCTCGACGAGCAAGGTGTGGCTTATACTGGTGGCGGAGCTGTTAGTAGTGAGTTAGCCTTTGATAAGGTGCTCAGTAAGGAGAGATTTATTGAAGCAGGAGTCCCTACTCCAGCTAGTGAGATAGTGATCTGCACAGATGGTCTTAAGATGCCAGAAATGGCATTACCTTATGTGGTGAAGCCACCACGTGAAGGATCTAGTGTAGGAGTGCATATTTGTAAAACTCAAGAGGAAGCAGAGACTGCGATGAAGGATGTTATCCGATTCAGTGATGATGTTCTGATAGAGCAGCTGGTGGTAGGCAAGGAGCTTACAGTCGGAGTGTTAGATGGAGAGGTGCTTCCTGTAGTGCACATCGCGCCAAGAAGTGGATTCTACGATATGGCTAATAAGTACCCTTGGATGACTGGGGATGGAGGCACAGATTACTATTGTCCAGCTGATCTCAGTCCAGAGGTGACTAAGAAGGTGCAAGAAGCGGCAATGGCTGCTCACAAGGCACTTGGTGTGGAAGTTTATTCACGTGTAGATGTTCTGTTAGATGCAGATGATAATCCATATGTACTAGAGGCGAATACTATTCCAGGGATGACAGCAAGTAGCTTACTGCCCAAGTCTGCCCAAGCCGCTGGCTACGAATTTGCTGACTTGTGCATGAAGATTATTGATATTTCGATGAATACACCACGTGGCTAGATAAGCTAAGATTGACTAATGTTTAAAAGAAAAACGAGTAAGCTGAGACAAAATAAACGTAAGAGACATAGCCGTGAGCTAGTCTTGAATGTTACGTCTCCGCGTATCTTTTTTTTTCAATGTATTAAGAATCTTAAGGGCGCTACAAAAAATATTATTGTTGTCCTAGTGACCGGTGCTATGTGTTGGTTTGGTTATCAGCAGATTGGTAATCACTTTAGTAATAATAAGGACTACAAGATCAAGTACCCTAATGTGACGAATTTTGAAGGTGACCCTACGGTGGTGCTTCATCCGTCTCGGGTGTTAGACATAGCGGGGATAGACCTATCTGGGACTATTTTCAGTGTGGATCTTAATGAGGCAAAGGAGCTATTGTTAGCTCGACCTGAGATCAGAGATGTGCGGGTGAACCGTAAGATACCTAGTACGATAGAGATCCAGATCGATGAGCGAGTTCCTGTAGCATGGCTATCTTGTCGTGAGCTAGGTCTTGCTGGTAGAAGTCCACATAAAGGAATTTTGTTAGACTCTGCAGGTGTGAGCTTCGCTTGTGAAAAAGATTTCTGGAGAGCAGCTAAGCGCTTACCTGTGATAGAAATTTCAACAAACTCTGAGCTTGAATTTCCTATCGGAAAGAAGATGCGTAATGCGGATGCTAAACGCGCGTTGAGCCTCGTCTTAAGACTACGCGCGATAGAGAATACGTCATGGGAGATAGACCGTGTTCGGGTAGAAAATTTTTATACACTGCATGTTATCAGTAAAGATGGTGTAGTGGCAGTGTGTGGGATGCATGACCATGAGAGACAACTTCAGCAGCTTATCTGGGCTAGAGATCATGCTAAGCTGAATGGTAAAGAGCTAGAGTGGATAGACCTAAGACCTAAGAAAAATATTCCTGCGCGCTATAAGGGAGGAACAGAAGTGTTGCCTCATAAGTACACGCCGAAAAACGTGAGAGATGATGGTCTAGATTCTTCGACACGTAGTATTTTGAATCAAAATTAATTGAGTAAGAATGGCAAAATCAACAATTCATGTAGGACTAGAGATAGGTAGTAGCAAGACCTGTATGGCAGTAGGCGAGGTGCGTGCTGATGGCTCAGTGAAAATTCTGGGTGTTGGTGAGACTAAGACCGTGGGAGTGAGGAAGGGTGAGATCTCAGACTTTCATCAGGTTAAGACTTGCGTCCGAGAAGCTCTTTTAGAAGCTGAAGATGTTTGCGATGTAGAGATCACTAGCGTAATTCTTGCTGTAACAGGATCACACATCAAAGGGGTAAATAACTGTGGTACGTTCCGGCTACCTGAAGAGGGTAGTGAAGTCGATGAAGGTCATATTATGGAAGCTGATGAGATAGCTCAAGATATAGCGATGCCTAGTGATCATGTATATTTACTAAATGTTATTCGTCACTATTGGCTAGATGGACAGCAGCATATTACGAAGCCTTTAGGTCTCTTAGGTAAGACGCTTGAGGCAGATTTTCACATCATTCATGGTGATAAATTAAGGATCCAGAATAGTCTGAAATGTGTGCGTGAGATCCCGCTCGATGTGAGTGCTGTGGTTTTTGCGCCTATCGCATCTGCACAGATTGCGCTGAACCGTGAGAATAAAGATGAAGGTGCCTTGGTGATTGATATTGGCGGAGGTACTACGGATTATGTTTTATATCTTAATGGAGCAGTGGAAGCATCTGGTTGCATCCCTGTGGGTGGTGATCACATCAGTAATGATATTCACCTTGTGACTCACGTGCCTCTTTCAAAAGCTGAACTGGTAAAGAAAGCCGAAGGCGATGTCTCTGGTGATCCAGCTAAGTCAGTGGGTATTGTCACCATTGAAGATGAGGCTGGATTTCCAGATTTAGAGATCAAGCGTCAGTTACTGAATGATATTATTCGTGGACGTGTGATCGAAACATTAGAGTTAGTGAAGGATGGTTTACCAGAAGGTTCACTTAGTAAGGTGGGTACTGGAGTATTCCTCACAGGTGGAACGAGCTTAATGCGAGGAATGGCTGAGCTAACTGGCGAGGTATTTAGTCTGCCAGTGTACCGTCCTGAGCAGCCGGAAGTCTCTGGCGTGCAGGCGTATTTCAGAGATCCTCAGTACTCTACAGCAGTGGGGCTTATACGCTATGCGCAGATTGTAGAAGAGGAGCGAAGTGATAAGAGGTCTAAGAATAGCTTGTTTCATAAGCTCTCTAAATTACTTCCATTTGGTTCTCAGTAACTCATAAAGTTATGAAGCGAAAAGTCTATGTCCACCAGTACGTGATGTTCAGCCGCACTGGTCTGAATAGTAGATCTCGTGCGACAGAGCATGTAGGGGCTTTGATCCGAGTGGATGTAGATGACGTGTCTGGTTATGCTTGCTTGCATCCTTGGGTAGAGTTGGGTGATCTTAGTTTAGAGGAGCTACTTAGTCATCTAGCAGTGGGGCGAATGTCTAGGCAGATCAAATGTGCTATCGAGTGTGCTGATGCTGATAGATCTGCTAGATTAAAAGGGGTTAGTTTATTTTCTGGGTTAGATGTTCCTCTGAGCCACGCTACTATTGTTGGTGGGATAGAAAAGGTAGAGCTGGCAGTTGAGGCTGGATTCGATACAGTTAAGCTTAAGATGGGGCGTGATATTGCAGCTGATGTTTCTCTCCTGAAAGAGGTGAATACTAACTTTCCTGAGCTGATGATTCGTATAGATTTTAATGGGATGGTTGGCTTTAGTGAATTAGAGATTTTATTGAATGAAATAGGAGAGGTGACAAGAAGACGGTTAGATTATATTGAGGATCCATTGGCTATAGGGGATAACCGCTGGTCATTATTTCGCGATCAATATGGACTTAAAGTGGGTATAGATAGAGGAGTTGAGGATATAGAAGGTGAATTTGATATATCCGTAGTAAAGCCTGCTATTAATGATCTTAGTAAGATAGCTAGTGCCGCTCAGAAGTCTAGACGTAGTATGGTAGTGACTAGTTATATGGACCATCCAATAGGTCAAAGTTACGCTGCGTATTGTGCAGGAATGCTAAATAGTTCTCATAGTGGTATCGTAAATCCGCGCTGTGGTTTACTTACTCATGGGCTATATGAACCGACTGATTTTACTATTTTACTAGGGGGATCAGGGCCGAAGTGGTCAGGTATAGAGGGTGCTTCAGGTATAGGATTGGGCTTTGATGATTTGCTCGAGAAGCTGGACTGGAAAAAGATTTAGTTATTAAGCTTCTAGTACTCATGATTGAGTGTTTTTATATGTAACGAGTAATAAAATAATAACTTGCCGAATGAGAAATACAGTAATAATTACTAACTCATGGTAAAGAAAAAACAATCTGCCCGTGGTAAACGATACAGTTCAACAGAGAGAGTTAATATTCTCAGCTTTGTAGAGCAGTATAATGCTAAAAATGGAAGAGGCGGTGCCGCTGCAGCATCCAGAAAATATGGCATTTCACAGCTAACTATTGGAAACTGGCTTAAAGCAGCTGGCGCTCCATCTCCCAAGCGTAAGAAGAGCAGTGTGGATATTAATAAGACTTTAGCAAGACTGGGACAGCTTCATAAAGCGATGGATAAGGCTGAAACAGAGCTTAATGAATTACGAAAAGAATACGCTGTTCTTAAATCAGCTCTCTAGTATCCTTTACCCTACACTCTTCTCAAAAAGGCTCAGTGTTCAAGTGGTTGACTGCTGGATGATTATAAATAAGCTGTCTCATTTGATTTGTGACCATAGATCATAATAACCAGTTCTTAGGCTTACGCACACAAAACAGAGCAATCTTATTGCCCTGAAACGTGTTAGTTCACTGCAAAACGTTGTATAGCAGTAGTTATATAGAGTGATGGAATAATTTAATTTAGACTTTAGTCTTCATTATTATCAGATGTCTCCTTGATATCTGTAAGAGCAGCGATAAAGTCACCAAGAATGTCTGCTGGTACCATGATTGTATCACGGTTACCACCTACGTCTTCTGTGATCTTAATTACCTTTCCGCGCGCATTCTTCTTAAGATCAAGAAAGAAAACCTTTCTGTCCGCTAAAATTTTCTCTGTATGTAATAAATCGTTATTCTGCACCTTGTCTTCTCCTATTATACGTATTTAAATTTCCATGTTTACGATAAACATGAATTGATCAGATAGTGAATAGTTCTGTACTTAGGTCAATGAAAAATGAGATTATTTAGACTCACTGCTAGAGTTTACGAGTGGAAATATACAAGCTTTATCAAATTTCTTTTCATCCTCGCTTAATTACTTAGGATAGCGATTAGATGAAACTAACATTTTTAGGAACGAGTACTTCAGTGGGGATCCCGGTTATTGGGTGTGGCTGTGATATTTGTGTATCTGACAACCCAAGGCATCATCGTATGAGGTCATCGGTTCATATTGAAGCTGGTGATTTTTCTTTATTGGTGGATTCAGGACCAGATCTCAGACATCAAGCATTGAGGCATTCGTTATCTAGGGTAGATGCGGTTCTTTATACTCATCAACATCTGGATCATACAGCTGGTTTTGATGAGTTACGTGCGTTCTGCTGGGAGCGTGAAGAGCCTCTCCCGCTTTATTCAACGGAGTCATGTTTAAATGAATTGAAGCGTGTCTACGACTGGGCTTTTTCGGAAGGAAATTCTTATAAAGGATATATTCAGCCATTCGCTATTCCTATCGTTAATTATGTAGACTTTGGTGACTTACGTGTGACTCCTATCCCTGTGGAACATGGTTCTGTGGAGACTGTAGGTTTTCGCTTTGAGCAGGGTGGTTTTTCATTAGCATATCTGCCAGATGTGAAGCGTCTTAAAGCTGGGTCTGCTGCATTGCTCAGAAGTTTAGACCACCTGATTATCGATTGCTTAAGGGAGAAGGAGCATAATACTCATTTATCACTAAAAGAGTCGTTAGCGTTGATAGAGAAATTTAAGCCTAAGCAGGCTTGGTTGACTCATGTGGCGCATGAGATGGATATTGAAAAAGTGGAGTCGAGACTTCCAAAGCATGTGAATTTCGCATACGATACGCTATCTATCTCTTCATAAGTAGCGATTGTTTTTATTTATATGAAATATCTAATTATACATTTTATTTTTCTTACACAGATTATTCTGTCAGGTGCGAAGCCTGTTATAGAGCGTTCTTCAGTAGCTGTTCTTTATAATTCTAATATGCCGGCGTCTAAAAACCTAGCTGAGTACTATGCGAAGCAAAGAGATATACCTGTTGAAAATCTAATAGGGCTGCCGATGCCTCAGGTTGGTAAAATTTCCCGTACAGAGTATAATTCTACTATTCGAGATCCATTGAGGAAGCATTTCACTTCTGCTAACTGGTGGAAGTTAGCAACGGATCCTACTAAAGGAATCACTATATCTGTACAGAATAAGATCAATGTACTAGTCTGTATGTATGGTGTGCCATATGGGGTGAATCATGACCCTAGCATGAAGTTACCAGAGGGGCAGAAACCAAATTTTATCACGAAATTTAATTGCGCTTCAGTGGACAGTGAACTTGCTGTACTTTCTATCGATGGTGTGCCCGAGTATCATCAGATAGGAAATAAATATTTTCAGCAGGACGTGCCGTTTTCTCAATCAGGAAATACCGCTTATCTTTTAGTTGGCAGGATTGACGGTCCAGGTGTCGATGTCTGCAAAGCAATGATTGACGATGCTATTGAGACCGAGAAAACGGGTCTATGGGGTATGTCATATTTGGATCTAGCCTACAAAGGTGGGACTTATACAGTGGGGGATGATTGGATTACTGCGATTGAAGAGAAGAACTGGTCATTAGGTCTTCCTACTACGATTGATAAAAATAGAGATACTTACCTGACGAACTATCCAATGCGTGATGTGGCGATGTATTTTGGCTGGTACACAGGAGCTGTGAATGGTCCGTTTAGAGATAAAAATTTCAAGTTCAAGAAGGGGGCTGTTGCAGTTCATTTACATTCTTTTAGTGCGAGTGATTTAAGAAATCCAAAGATGAAATGGACGGGGCCGTTAATCGCTAGAGGAGCGGCAGCTACTGTTGGAAATGTTTACGAGCCATACCTTATGGGGAGTCATCATTTTGATGTTCTGCATGATCGGCTGTTAAAGGGCTACACGTTAGTAGAGTCTGCTTATATGGCAATTGGACTTCTGTCGTGGCAGAATGTCGTCATTGGTGATCCTCTGTACCAACCTTATAAGCATCTAGTAGGTAGTGGTGAGGTGAATGATGAGGATAAGCCGTACCGAGCTTCTAGAATGGCATTTAAAGCATGGGGTGATGAGCATCATACTCTAGTAGATAAAATGCGTAGGACTGGTGTTAAGGCTAAGGATCCAAGGTTCTTTGAGATGATGGGATTATTCCGTAGATTTCAGAATCGGCCAGCTGAGGCTAAGGTGTTTTACGAAACAGCTGAGAAGGCATACACTGAATCATCTGATAAGGTAAGAATGGTGATGCATAAGATGGACTTGCTTATGGATGCAGGGCAGAAGCATCAGGCTATTATTGCTTGCAAAGTCGCTCTTATTCCTTTGAAGGGAGAGGCATCTGCACTAGTGCTTAAAGGTCGTCTTAATATTTTAAGCCCACCGCCACCGCCGCCAGCTCAGCCTAATAAAGTGATCCCTACTAAGAAATAATGGAGGAGACCTATGCATCGATATTAGATTCTGTAAGGCCGCTTAATCTGCTGCGTGAAGGATCTACATCGGTATGCGATCTTCCTGATGAATTAGAGCTTCAGGCTATCTGGTTTAATGGTCAGTTTGGTAGAAGTTTTACTACTGTCTGTGGTAGGAAGGTAGAGGTGAGGCAGTTTGGGTTTTGGAATAGGTCTGCTGGACCAGATTTCATCCATGCCGCGGTGACTATTGATGGCGAGATTTTTAAGGGACCGTTGGAAATAGATACAAGGTCTTCTGACTGGGAGCAGCATGGACATGATGTGAATCCAGCATTTAATGATACTATATTACACGTGATTTTCGAGTCTCCTGAGAGAGAGCACTATACTCGGACATCGGATCATCGTGAAGTTCCTAAAGTTGTGGTGCCACTTACTTGTATCCAAGCTGCACTGCAGTCTCCATTGAGTGCTATTGCGCCAATGCATTTGGGGCGTTGTTACAAGCCGCTGGAGCACCTATCGGTTGCCAGAGTGAATGACTTGTTAGAGCAGGCAGCGAGACATCGATGTAAGATGAAGGCGACGCGTCATAGGGCTATTCTAGAGAGTCACGGAATAGACCAGGCGCTCTGGGTGGTGTTAGCAGAGACGATGGGTTACAGGCCTAATAGGCTGGCGATGATGCTGCTGGCTCAGCGTTTACCTATCACTGCCTTGAGGCAAGAGGGGGAGCGGATGATGGCTCTGTGCTTTGGTCTTGGTGGGTTTTTACATCCAGAAGTCCATCAGCGGGCAGCAGATGACTCTCGGCAATGGTTAGAGGCTCTCTGGGAGACCTGGTGGCAAGATAGGTTAAAGTTTGAGCTAGATGAGGTTCGTGAAATTAATTGGGTGTTGCACGGGATCCGACCAGTGAACCATCCTCAGCGCCGGCTAGCGGCTTTGGCTGTGATTGCTAGCCAGTGGCCTACCTATAGAAATCTGTGCACCCAACCAAAGGCACTCACTGAATGGTTGTTGGCTCTAGAAGATCCGTTTTGGTCAAGACACTACACGCTTACATCTAAGCAGTCAGCGAAGCGGTTGGCTTTATTAGGAAAAGACAGAATTACAGATCTAATTATAAATCATCTTCTGCCGCTTCAGGTGACAGATGGTGATCAAGGAGCGTGGGAGAGTTACCAGTCATTTACTGCTCCTGCGATCAATGAGAAAGTGATGCGTGCGCATTATCGCTTATTTGGTGATAGGGGGGACGCGAAGCAGTTCTTGATGAAATCTTGGCATCACCAGGCGTTATTACAGATTTACCAAGACTTTTGTCTAGTGGATACGACAGATTGCGAAGCTTGTGCATTTCCGGAGCAGTTGTCTAAATTTTAGTCAGCGGAGTTACTTTGGTTGATTTGTGTGTGGTGAAGTTGAAATAAATACGTATTTCATCAATTTTTTTACTAATTTACTAAGAAAACGATGGGTGAGCCGTTTCATATAGTGAATAGTCCGATGGACAAAGCCATGGACGATGACAAACTAATGACAATATCAACTGCAGACGATCTAGTAGAATATGCTCTTAAAGAGTATGAATCTCCTCTGATTGGATATGCGATGGGTATACTAAAAGATCTAGAGCGCGCTAGAGACGTGGTTCAAGACACTTTCATCCGTCTCTACAAGCAGGACGTAGAGAAAGTCAAAGGTGGTCTAAAAACATGGCTTTATACAGTCTGCAGGAACCGTGCGCTCGATGTGCTCCGTAAAGAAAAACGCATGGTGGTGGTGGATGATGAAATGTTTAGTTACACGGAATCTAAGGATTTATCACCAGATGCGGCAGTAGATCAGCAGGAAAGAGCGTCTCAGCTCATGGACTATTTAGAAAAACTATCAGATAACCAAAAACAAGTAATCATACTTAAATTCCAAAAAGGAATGAGCTACGAGCAGATCGGAGAAGAAACAGGACTGACATCCGGAAATATAGGATTCCTCCTTCACAATGGACTCAAAAAGCTTAGAGAGATTTTACCTAAAGATCTGATTTAAATCACATATTTTACTCACAAAGAAATCATATGATCAATAAACTCACAGACAATGACCCGAAGCTGACGGCTTATGCACTAGGGGAACTCACTAGAAATGAGGCTGAAGAGATGGCTAAGTTACTGAATGCTGGAGAGAATGCAGCGATGAAGCGTGAAGTAGAGAGCATTGATGATCTAGGTGTCATGCTTACTCAGGTACTTAGCGCTACATCTACAGGTGCTGAAAGTGAGGCTGAGCCGCAGATCAAGCTAAGTGCAGCTCAGAGGGATGCGATCTTTCGCTCTGCTAAGGCTCCAACGGTGAATGATGTGAGTTCTGCTAATCAGTCACGCTGGCTTAGACCAGTGGTTGTAACTCTCGGAGCAGTGGCTCTAGTTACATTCTCTTTCATTATGTTAGATAATATTGACGGAGATGAGCCGAGTATAGCAGCATTGCCTGATACAAGTTTCTCTGAGCTTTCAGAAGACGAGTTAAATGCACCTATCCTTCCTAATTCTAGCGATTGGACTAATGACTCTAATGCTTTATCAGTAAGTAGCCAAACTAGCACTATATCAAATAAATCTCTGGTACCAGGTGGTATGAAGGTGAGCGGTGATGTAGCAGATCTCGTTAAGCTAGTGGAGAATGACTGGGTGTCCAGAGCTGACTCTGCTGTAGCTAGAATGCCAATGATATGTGGTAAAGCTAGCTGGAAATGGGTGAGTCATAATATCGTTCAGAAAGGAGCTTTACCAGATAAGAATGTGGTACGAGTAGAGGAGATACTCAATGCTTTTGATTATAATTTCTTATCAGCACTTGAGTTGAAGCATGCTTCAGCTGGTGTGGATCTGGTTAGATGTCCGTGGAATGATGATAACCTCATTGCTCTCATTGTTGTTGAAAACAAGCATCAGGATAAGATCCAGATTGAGTCAGCAGTATGTTTCTCTAGCGCGGTGAATCAATACCGTGTGGTTGGTTATGCTAAAGCAGCTATGTCATCTGGTAATCTAGAAGCTCCTGCTAAGGTCACGATGTCTGCCGGTGACGCGCACCTCGTTATGTATGAGATCGTACCAGAGCTGAATGTTGAAAATGCAGTGAATGTCCTTTCATTAGACATCCGCACTGCAGCTGCTAAAGTAGCACCTAGTGATGCCTTGGCTCTTGAGTATGATGCTAAGACACTCGACGTATTATTCAGTGAGCGTGCTTATACAAAGGCGAGTCAGGACATGCAGTTCGCACTCATCATGGCGAGCTGGTCACAGTTACTTTCTAATAGCAGTTATGATTCAGCGATGCATGCTTCAGGCGTTCAGCAAATGATTGAAAGTTTTGAAGTTGATTTCTCACCTACTACTGAGCAGGCTGAGGCGATAGAAGTTCTCAAGAAAGGCATCAGGCTTCTATAAGGTAAGCGTCTTAAAACTGGCCACTTAGTCAGATCCTGAAATCAGGATAGGCTTTGTGGTCTATGATTAATTTATCTTCATCAGCATGTGCGATTCGGTTAAAGGTATTCTCCGACCAGAGCAGTCCTGTGGTAGCCCAACAGCTCACTATATCCTTCTTCCGAAGCTTGTCTTTCACGTTTCGGTGTAAGTGGATGACACACTCTCGTTGGAGCGCGTTTGGTTAGTATTTGCGCACGGCTTTTGCGATGGCAGCACTGCCGTCTCGCTGCATCAATCTAGAGCGCGATAAAGTAATGCTTATATCATTTGTTTGTAGCGTTTAATTCAGCCCGGAGATAACTGCTTGTAAATAGTGATGAAAAGCCTTCTGGTCTCTCCCATAATTCTTTCAACTTTGTTGTGATCTGTTCTTCTAGTTGATCTGAGCGATTCCCAGGTTATTGAACATATTGTGTATTTTACGACATCCCATAATTTTTCTATTGGATTTAATTCAGGCTTGCTGAAAAAGAGTTCAAAGCATGTAGGGCACAACTTTTGGGATGATATTAGGGCTAGAAGTGCACGGATATGTTATTATACCTTTGAAAAAGCGTGCACCTCACATGATTAGACAACAACCAAATCAAACTGAATTTACCGACTTCATCCACCCTTTTGGCGGTAAATTGCCAGCCTCTAACAGATGGATTAAATTGAGTCAACTAGTCCCTTGGGATGAAATATGGGGGTTAGAAAGTGCTATCGAGGAGGCTCTCAAAGAATGGTGGAGCAAAGCGCAAGGCTTCCGCTCATTATTTAGCAACTCGTATACTCGCTCTGAACTAAACGCTATTTAGAAATTATTTAAGACCTATTTCAAACTAGAAATGGTATTACTTCGCTTTGATACAGAGATCAAGTGTTGTATTTACCCCGAGTAATCGAAGAATAAAAAATCCAGACCTACGTTTTAGCGGGTCTGGATAGTTGGTTGTTTGATTTGTTTCTCTCTGACAGGTATGGCTTATCCTTTGTTCTTTAGCTGTGGAAAGAGGACTACGTCTCTGATGGTAGGTGCTCCTGTGAGCATCATGATGAGGCGGTCGATGCCTATACCGATGCCACCTGCTGGCGGCATTCCGCTTTCCATGGTCTCTATGAAGTCGTGGTCGATGTTTTGAGTCTCCCCACCGGCTTGCTCTTCAAAGCGCTGGCGCTGAAGGATAGGGTCGTTGAGTTCTGAGTAACCTGGTGATATTTCCTGACCGTTGATGATAAGCTCGTAGACGTCGATGACGTCTGAGTTCTCAGGGTTTAGCTTAGCGAGTGGGATGAGTTCTTTAGAAACGTGAGTTACGAAGCATGGGTCAAATGAATGCTCTTCTACGAGCTTCTCGAATACTTGTTGAGTGATCTCGTAGTCTTCCATGTTATCAGAAATCTCTACGCCGAGTTCCTTACACTTAGCGCGATGCTGCTCTTCTGTGAGGTCGAACCAGTCATCACCAGCTACTTCCTTGATGAGGTCGTGATATGGCGCGCGCTTCCATGGGCGCTCTAGATTAATAGTGCGGATGAGATTTCCTTCTGTATCTTTGTGGTCGATCTTTAGTCCTCCGCAGAATTTCTCCGCAAGATGACAGGTCATTTCTTCTACGAGGTCAGCCATCTGCTCGAAGTCTGAGAACGCCCAGTAGGCTTCTAGCATCGTGAACTCTGGATTATGACGACGGGATATTCCTTCGTTGCGGAAGTTTCTGTTGAGTTCGAAGATCTTAGTGAATCCACCGCAGAGGAGGCGCTTGAGATGGAGCTCAGGGGCTACTCTCAGGGTGAGTGGCATGTCGAGTGCGTTATGATGGGTCTCGAATGGCTTAGCTGCAGCTCCGCCAGCGACTCCGTGCAGCATCGGTGTTTCTACTTCCAGGAAGTCTCTCTGGTGTAGGAAGTTTCTTATCTCAGCTACCATCTGGGAGCGCTTTACGAAGAGGTCAGCGCTTTCCTGATTAGACATGAGGTCGAGGTGGCGCTTGCGGTACTTTGTCTCGCGGTCTGATACACCGTGATACTTGTCCGGCATTGGGCGGAGTGCTTTAGAGAGTACGGTGAGCTTGCCTACTTTGACTGATGGTTCGCCTTTTCCGGTGGTGAATGTCTCACCTTCGATGCCGACCCAGTCGCCGAGGTCCATGAGTTTCCATGCTTTCCACTCAGTTTCGTCTAGGTCTTTCTGATTTAGATAACCTTGGATACGGCCGTGCACATCACCGATGGAGAAGAAGACGCTCTTACCCATGTCACGGATAGCAAGTAGGCGGCCAGCGAGTGTCACTGGTTTATCGTTCTCGAAGTTCTCTTTGAGTTCACCTGGAGTGATGGTTACTGGGAATTTCTGTCCATAGGGATCTATACCTAGTTCACGGAGTTGGTGCATTTTTTCCGTGCGGACGGCGATGAGTTCTTGCTCAGTTGATTGCGTTTCTTGCTCGCTCATAATGAGGCGGAGATTAGTCAGCTTTAGTAAATATGCAATAGAAGAGTGATGAGGCTTGAGATTTTTTATCAGCGTGATTCTGAGAAATGTTTTGGTGTAGAATGTGGTATGTGCTAAATTTCCAGCATGGATGAAGATGGATGCAGTGCACGAGAAGATGTGGTGAAAATACTCACTGATCTGGGAGTGAGTGATGACTATTTTCTGGAGCGTGGATTGGTGAAGTATGAGGATGCGTGGGCGAGTGATCTTGTAGTGGTGAAGGTGGATGCTGACGGTCGTGAGCATGAGCTCGTGGCTAGTGCAGGTGATGCTTGGCAAGCGATGAAGGATGCGGCTGCTGTATCTGGGATAGAGTTAGAAATGGTATCGGCCTTCCGCAGTGCTGAGCGGCAAGCAGAGATAGTACGTGGTAAGTTTCAGCGAGGTCTCGGAATGGATGAAATTTTCGCAGTTTCTGCAGCTCCGGGATTCAGTGAACATCATACTGGACGGGCGGTGGATATTTCCACACCCGGATATGCGGTGCTGGAAGAAGAGTTTGAGGAGTCAGATGCATTCCGCTGGCTGATAGAGAATGCTGGAACATTTGGATTTACCATGACGTATGAGAGAGGAAATACCTACGGCTATCTCTATGAACCGTGGCACTGGGTATGGAGTCATGGTTAGGTTTTCAGAGCAACAAGCTTAAGGGGGCGATATGAAGCTTATTGCTTATGAAAGCTGAGATCAAGGAGCCGCGCTTTCATACAACGATGCCGACCTGTAAGTGTTGAACCACAACGTAGATAGCGATCGTCTGGAATTCTGGAGCGATGACCTAGCCTCAAGATTTTAGTGATAATAATTTATCGATGTCAGCGGTAGAAGAAGCATCCATTATATGGAGGAAGTAAGATCCTGTAGGTTTCAACAAATGGGAAGATGAGCAGTAAAGAGATGATAGTTGTAACTTTTAATAAAATTTATCTGCCCTCTCGTGTTCTCTCCATCATTTTAAACAATGCTAGTATGTGTCTTATCAATTTGAATGATCAGAGAAACCTGTCTAGTGTGCGGACATGTCAGTAGACAAGAAAGCAGAAATACCATCTAATGCCCCTTATGTCACTCCGCAGTTAGATCCAGCGAGTGACGAGGCGGTGAAGCCAGATATAGTCTCATATAATGAGCAAGAGCGTGTTGATGCTGCGGATAATAGGTCTTTCTGGACGATGGTTTTGTTAGCAGTACAAAATGCATTCAATGATAAGGCTGCGCAGATGTTCTTGACGGCGATCGGGGTTTTCATGCTCTCTGCTGCAGAGTTTCAGGATAGTGGTGCGAACTTCTATGGAATGACTTCTGGGACGGTGGCGCATTATTTATCTGTGTTGATTTTAGCTCCGTTCATATTACTGGCTCCGATAGCGGGTTGGATCTCTGATAGATTTAGTAAAACTCTCGTTCTGCGTGGAGGAGCGCTGATGCAGATGCTCGTATTGGGCATGATTTTATGGTCGGTTCATAGTCATAATTATATGGTTGGTCTCGTAGGTTTTGCTCTGCTTGCACTACAGTCAACTTTGCTGAGTCCTGCTAAAAAGGGGATTGTGAAGGAGATGATGGGGAGTGAGAAGTTAGGTTTTGCCAGTGGGGTGGTGGAATTAACGTCTGTACTAGCTATTTGTTCTGGTCAGATTGTGAGTGGATTCTGGTATGACGCTCGTCTTGAAACGGCTGGTGATCCATGGCTTGCCGTCCAGTTGCCCGTGTTGATTCTCTTCATCGGTGCTGTTCCTGCCTTCCTAGCTTCGTTTATGATAAAGGTGTATCCGTCTCCATTTAAAAGGTTATTCAAGATATCTATACTCTGGGAGCACGTGGGACAGATGAAGGATCTGTTAGGTGACTCGCGCATAAGGTTGAGTGCGCTGGCGATTGCGTTTTTCTGGTTCATTGGAGGTTTTGTAAATATTGTAGCATTTCAGGTGGGGGCGGAGCTTACAGGTGGTGCCGAAGGCTACGGGAAAGAGCTAGCATTGATGTTAGGTTTCGCTAGTGGTGGTATGATTCTTGGCGGGGTGATCGCATCACTTAGTAGTCGCAGATCTATTGAGCTAGGTCTGGTTCCTATCGGTGGTATCATCATGGTGTTAGGCTGTGCATGTATCTCGATGGTGCAGATTGATTCTCTTTGGTTTAAAATATGGATCGCTTGTGTCGGTACAGGTGCTGCTATTTTCTTAGTGCCTCTGAATGCTTATCTTCAGGATAACTGTGATGCGAGTAAGCGCGGTAAAGTAATAGCAGGCTCTAACTTACTCGACTGCTTCGCTGGTGCATTAGCACTCGGTGTAAATGTGACTCTGACTAAGCTAGGTGTGAGCATTCCGATGCAGTTTGCCATCATGGGCGGGCTTTGTGTCCTAGTGACTATTTATTCTACTCGGATCTTACCGCAGCACTTCATTCGCTTCACTGTGCTGACTTTTTTACGTGTGTTTTATAAGCAGAAGGTGCTGCATGCTGATCGCTTACCATCTGAGGGTGGCGTGCTCATTGTGCCTAACCATGTGACGTATCTGGATGCATTCATTTTAACCGCATCTAGCAAGCGACCTATCCGCTTCTTAATGTATGATTCCTATTTCAAGAAGGCTGGGCTTGTTCGGTTCTTCATCAAGTTCTTCGATACTGTTCCTATCTCGGAAAAGCGTGCTAAGGATGCTATTCAGAAGGCTGCAGATGCTGTAGCTGAGGGTGGTGTGGTATGTATCTTTCCAGAAGGTCAGCTGACTAGATCTGGCTGCATGAATGAACTGAAGCGTGGATTTGAAATGATAGCACGTAAGGCTAAATGCCCAGTCGTTCCCGTATATATGGACGGGTTGTGGGGGTCTATTTTCTCCTTTGAACGTGGTAAATTCATCTACAAATGGCCTTACCGCTTCAAGTATGGTGTGACCGTGTCTTGGGGTGAGCCTATGCAGGCACGCGAGGCGACCGCTATATCTGTTAGAGAGCGTCTTACTGCATTAAGTGTGGAGTCATTTTCTCATCGTGAACAGCTTAAGAATCCGTTGAAGTCTGCTTGTGCAGGGCGAGTGAAAGTGAAGAAGGCTTCAGAGTCTGCTAAGAAACAGTTCGAGATACTAACCTCGACGGTGCGCCAGATGCCTGAAGGGAAAGTGCATGGGTTAGTCTATAATGCACTACAGATCTCTGAAGTACATGCACTGAGAAGAAAGGAAACGATCGCGCTAAGTATGGACGAGCTAGGCGATGCTAAGTATGTTCTTTCAGTCGTGTTGCCAAGAATAGGTAAGTATGGAGTGTTGCTCATAGATAGCTCTATGACCGCTGATGAGCTGAAGGAATCACATGAGAAATATGAGGTGAAGAACTACTTTGGTGGAGACTTTTTACGCGGGCTGTTAGATAACGCAGGCCTGAGGGAGATGCCTATTTATAAAGTACATGGAGAGAGAGCTTCCGAGTATTGTTATCCAGTGAAGGTGGTTGATGAGCGTGTGGTGGCGATGTCTATGCCTCACCCGATAGCAGTGACGAAGACAAATATTTTTCAAGCTGGCTGGAAGGAAGATGCCTATGGTCGAGTACTTCCTGGCTATCAAGTGAATGAAAATGGCGAGAGAGACATCATTTATGATCCGCAGAAGCAGACTGCTATAGCCGAGTCTCCGGTGGATCTTAATGGGTTCATGGAAGTGGGTTAATCTCTATCTCTATGCTTGAAAATTAATCTAAATTATACATAATCTAAAGGTGACTAAAGAAGAGATCATAGCCAAAGCAAAGCAGGTGATAGAGACTGAACAACAAGCTATCACTGGCCTGCTGAATAGTCTGGGACATGAATTTGCAGATGCTATAGGCGTGCTGAAACATGCGGTGGAGATGCACCATAAAATAGTGATCATCGGTGTGGGGAAGTCTGGTAATATCTGCCATAAGATAGCAGCTACGCTGAATTCTACTGGAGCTACTGCTGTGGTACTGGACTCGCAGAATGCGCTGCATGGTGACATAGGGCTCATTTCTGAAGGTGATGTGGTGATCGCTCTGTCCTACTCTGGTGAGACTGCAGAGCTGTTGAATCTTATTCCCGCGATCAAGCGCTTTGATGTTAAAATCATAAGTATTACTGGGAAGCATGAGTCGTCTTTAGCAAAGTATTCTGATGTCAGCCTGATCACGCCAGTGGAGCGTGAAGCTTGTCCGCTGAACCTAGCGCCGACATCTTCATCGACCGCTGCTCTGGTAATGGGTGATGCGCTGGCTATGGTGTTGCTAGATGAGCGTGGATTCACCGAAGAGGAATTTGCCAAGTATCATCCTGGTGGCTCTTTAGGTGTCGCTTTACTAACTAAGGTAGAAGATATCATGCGTATGGGTGATGCGTTGGCCATGCTCCCAGCAGACGTGACCGTAGAGGTGGCTATTGCTGCGATGAGTATGTCACGTTCCGGAGCCTGTGTCTTGGTAACCGATGCCGGCGGTTTAGCTGGTGTCTTTACTCATGGTGACTTCGCTCGTGCCTTCGAGCAGAATGACTCGGTACGCGGACGGCTAGTAAGAGAATTCATGACAGTGAAGCCAATCACGGTGCAAGCGAGCTCACTAGCTGCTGAGGCGATCAAGAAAATAGGTAAGCACAAGATCGATGATGTCGTTGTGTTAGATGAAGCGGGGAAACCTGTCGGTCTAGTAGATACGCAAGATTTCGCGAAGTTAAAGCTGATTTAAGAATTTTGTGATGGCCTGCTGCTTTTAATAATCTCATTGTTGTATTGAGTAGTTAGCATATGACAGAGACATGTGAAGCGAGGAGTATTTAGGCTTGGACTTCGATAAATACTGATTTAAATACTATCAATGCACATTTCAGACATCCTTCAGAGTGACACACCGTCACTATCATTTGAGTTCTTTCCTCCGCGTACTGCGCAGTCATCAGATGCGCTGTATGGCGTGATATCTGAGTTAGAGCCATATAAGCCATCGTTCGTGTCTGTGACCTATGGTGCTGGCGGTGCGACTCGTGATCTCACGCATGATCTAGTAATCAAGATTAAAGAAACGACAGGTGTTCCTCCAGTGCCGCATCTTACTTGTATCGGGCATTCTGAGCAGGAGATTGATGAAATATTACAACGCTATGCAGATGCAGGAGTGGGGAATATACTAGCACTTCGCGGTGATCCACCAAAGGATCAGCCAGACTATGATCGCTCGAAAGATACTTTCGAGTACGCTGCTGACTTAGTCAGTTTTATTAAGAAATTTAATGAATCTGGTAGGCATCCAGATCCTCAAGGCTTTGGCATCGGGGTGGCGGGATTTCCAGAAGGACACCCAACGACACCTAACAGAGTGAAGGAAATGGAGTACCTGAAGCAAAAGGTTGATGCTGGTGCAGATTATATCTGTACTCAGTTATTTTTTGATAATCATGACTTTTTTGACTACCGTGAACGCTGTGAGCTAGAGGGGATTACCATTCCTATCATTGCTGGAATCATGCCGGTGACGAGCCTCAAAGGGATGAATAGAATGGCAGAACTCGCTGAGGGTGCGCGCTATCCAGCGAAGCTGATCCGTGCGCTCCAGCGTGCTGCTGGTGATGCTGAGGCTGTAGAAAATGTAGGGATTCACTATGCGGCACAGCAGTGTGCTGAGCTCCTAGATGCTAGTGTGGCAGGTATTCATTTTTATACATTGAACAAAAGCAAAGCGACTCAGAAAATTTATTCTAATTTAGGCTTGTCACGAGCTTAGTCTTCCATTAATACTCCCCCCGAAGCGGAGATTCTGCTTCATCTAACATTCAAATATCTGCGGGTATAGCATAGTGGTAATGCACCAGCCTTCCAAGCTGAGTAGGAGAGTTCGATTCTCTCTACCCGCTCCATTTGAATCTTTAAAAGATTGCCCAAGGTGATAGTCCATGCCGTTTTTTTGTGTCTAGTTTTAACCTATAAGAGATGGCTTTATCGCATCTGTTAGATATTTATAAATCGAGATGATCGAGTGTCACTGCATGTGGCTCTTCTAGTTCACCAGGGCGGCTTAATACATTAAGTTCGTAGAAGTACTCTTCAGAGAATAATTCATTAATTAATGCTGGAGTAGATCTTGGTATATCGCTACTCATTAAGCTGTTGTCACGATGATCCATGCCCAACACACAGTGACCGAGTTCATGATAAATGATCTCTAGTAGGAATGATGGGTTATCGATAAAGAAGCTATCTAGCTGAAGCAGCCCTGAACTGGGATAGCATACGCCTCCGACGCTTCCGCCCTGACTTATCCCAATAAATCCATCTGCAAATGCGTCAACAAAGACCATTGTGATGTTAGATAGGTCCGCACTAATTTCACGGTCTACGAGCTCTTGAATGAAAGAGTCTAGATAAGGTCGGATAACAGGGTCTACAAACCTGCTAGTATCAGTAATCACGACTTCATCTGTTTCGTTATTATTTGATATTGTGCTGGTATTTGAAGTACTCGTAGGACCTCTATCACATGAAACTACAGTGATACTCAGAGAGATGTAGCCTGCTTGTAAAATCTTTTGAAATGACTTTTTAAAGCTTTCGTTAATCATAATAGCTTCTGTCTTATCATAATCTTAATGGAGAACCAGTGGAAAGTTCACATATCAGGAGGGTTTTCATAACTAAAACAAAATGATGAGGGTGAAAGAGGAATGTGTGATGAATTAACTTAAGGGTACCTCTGGTAGCACCCCGTTTTCAAAAACACTTTGGTTTTAGGGAAATCTAACAGATTGTGCTTACATTATTTCACTATCTTAAGAGATTCTAGCTCAATTCCACCTAGTTTTTCGCAAGTTTCCGGTGGTTTAGCCCTTTTGAAGCCTTATTCAGCCTTTATCCCTGTAGGAGGGCATAGCGATCCATATTATATGTTAAATTACGGAGTGCGTTATGTTGTCTGGCTCGCTGTATTCCAATCTTCCTATAGATCAGCTCCCATGTATTTCATCCTGCCAAATACATGTTCTACACGCACTCTCATGCGGCTCACGGTTTTGTTAAATCGCTGCTCTTCCTCAGTGAGAGGTTTATTGCGATAGGCTTTTTGAATGATAAAGTCTTCTACATTCTCGTAAATCTTAAATTCTGATTTTTCTAACAGAAAATATGAAGCGCAGGTCAAGTCGGAATGAGTTTGGTCTTAGTATCTACTTTTGCGTGATTCTTATAGCCGTAATGAACTTCATTATTTTCTTAGTCCTTCTTCCATAAGAGCGAGAGCGTTATTAATGACTTTCTCTTTGGGTATCTGCGCTTGTCTGGAGTGACAGCTTAAGTAACTGCTTCTGCTGTACTGGAATCTGCTTCTTGAGTTTATCCAGATGATGTGAATACGAATACTGATGCGAGTATTAGCAGAAGAGAAGGCTGAGGGCGTTTTTTATAATGATGTGGAGAATGGCTTAAGTGTCTTTAGATTATTGGTTCCAGCTGAGTGCTCCCTTGCGTAGTGCGTATAGGTAAGCGACAGTGAGGATGCCGACGAAGCCAAACATGGACCAGAGTGCTGTGCCATTGATAGCGATGAGTTCCTTGAATTGTACTGCCCAAGAGTACATGAATACGACCTCAATATCAAAAAGGACGAAGAGCATTGCCACGAGGTAGAATTTTACAGAAAAACGAGGTGAGCCATCACCTACTGGGAGCATACCGCATTCGTAAACGGTGTCTTTAGCTCCGTCGTTACGGCCTTTTTTGCCAAGTAGGACACTGAGGCCTAGAGCTGTAGCTGCGAACCCGGTTGCGATGAGGGCCTGTAGGACGACTGGTAAATATTGTTCAAGCATGGTTTTATGGGGAAAAATTAACCCGTGTTACAGTGTGTAACACGGGTTAGAGTTAAAGGTTAGATGAATTTTAAATCCAGCAAAAAATACTGGTTAAAGATTATTCTACCTCGAAGGTACTGTGTGCTTCAGGAAGTCTAGCGAGGCCTTTGTATTCTTTGCCTTGCTTTTCTACCATGCCACGAGTGACGAGGTTTTGTAATTTCTCATATGCTCTGAGGCGTAACATTTCTTCGCCGCCGCTTACCGCGTTGCGCTCTTTAAGCCTTTCGAAAACGAGTTCGAAGAGGTCATTAAATCCAAAGAAGCTGTCGTCGTCTCCTAGTACGTGAACGATCTCATCAGTCACGTGATCTGGTACGCGACGTGAGAAACGTGTTCTTTTCGTAGTTGCCATAATGGCGAGACTATTAGCACGGAAAGTAAGGATTTACTAATCTAATTTGATTTGATGTCGTAATAGTTTGGAAAGACTAGAGTTTTCTGGATGGTGTGGGAGTTGTTTTTTCTTATATTTATGAATGGGCTTTTGGCTTTTGCTGGTGATTTTTTGAAATTCATGATGAATTAAATTGTTTTATTTAAGTTAGCTGAAGTAATTAGTAAAAAGTGTGGACAGTGTGAGCGTTGCTTCATAAAGAAGAGGAGATGATTTTTCGAAAAACGATGACGGTCAGTACTTCAGGTAAAGGGGTGTATGAGCTCACTCGTGACGTAGCGCGGATAGTGGCGGAAAGTGGTGTGCAGGAAGGGTTGGTGAATGTGTTTAATAGGCACACTAGTTCGAGTCTGGTGCTGATGGAGAATGCAGATCCGACTGCTTGTAGGGATCTAGAGGCGTACTTTGATCATTTGGTTCCTGAAGACATTCATTATTTCAAGCATACTTATGAGGGGCCTGATGATATGCCTTCGCATATAAGGATGGTGCTGACTAGGAGTGGTGAAACTATTCCGGTGGGTGGAGGTAAGATGATGCTGGGTGTCTGGCAGGGCTTGTTTTTATTTGAACACAGGAGGGCTAGGCATCATAGGGAGATAGTGGTGACTGTTCATGGCTAGATTTTCTAAACAGGGGGTGATCGCTGTGGATGAGGCGTTTTCTGTAGTGGATGAGGCTGAGGGCTGGCTGGTCGTAAATAAAAGCGCTCCATTGATAGTGCATCCAGCTAATGATAGAGGTGATGAGCCTACGTTGCTGGGCGGGGTGGAGAATTTGTTGGCTTATGAATTAGCTAATGGTGGGCGGCTGAGTATTATTAATAGGCTTGATAGAGAGACTAGTGGGATTGTTTTGATGGCTAAGAGGAAGTCTGTGGCTCGTGAACTAAGCCGAGCGATGGAGAGACGTGAGATTAAGAAGGGCTATGAGGCTGTTGTATGGGGGTGGCCAGAGTGGGATGGAATGGAGGTGAATGCTCCTATTGTAAGAAAGGGAGAGGTGGAAGAAAGTAAGGTGTACGTCAGGCAAATGGTGCATAAAAGAGGGAAACCAAGTCAGACTAGGATGGAGGTTCTGCGGCGAGTGGTGGTGAATGGGGAGAAGATGTCGCATCTTAGGATATCACCTAAAACAGGGAGGATGCATCAGATACGCGTGCATTGCGCGCATGTGGGGCACGCAATAGTGGGGGATAAGATCTATGGGGGCTCGGAGGAGTATTATTTAAAATTTATCGAAGACGGAATGAGTGATGAGATGCTTAGCAAGCTTGTGCTGGCCAGACATGCGCTCCATGCCTCGTGGATGGCTGTGGAGATCAATGGTATAGAATATGAGTGGATTGCTCCGATGGCTCATGATATGTTGAATTTGTTAGATTCGGTAGAGCAAGTTGAATCTATTTAATTAGAGAGATTATGGCGAAGTTAAATGATATTGTAGAATACTTAGATAAGGAGTTACGCATTAAAGATGTGAGTGATTATCCAGGTGCGTTGAATGGGCTGCAGTTAGCTAACAGTGGTGAGGTTACTAAAGTGGCAGCAGCAGTGGATGCATCGTTGCCTGTTTTTGAAAAGGCGGTTGCTGAGGGGGTGGATCTTTTGATAGTGCACCATGGGATGTTTTGGCATGGTGCTCAGAAAATAGTGAATGCGCAGTATGAGAAGCTGAAGTTAGCTATGGATTCAAACTTAGCTGTCTATAGTGCACATATTCCACTGGATATTCATAATGAATGGGGGAATAACGCCTTATTAGCAGATGCAATAGGGATGCATAATACGGAGAGGTTTCACCTATGGAAGGGTGAGTTGTTGGGCTTAAAGCAAGAAATGGATATATCATTGGATGAACTTTTGGATAGAGTGAGTGATGCAGTGGAGGGCGAAGTACACGTGTGTCGCGGTAGAAGATCTGATGATGTGGGTGTTGTAGGCGTGATCACTGGTGGAGCTGGTTCAGAGGTGCAACAAATGGCAGATGCTGGGATTGACACTTTTATTACCGGAGAAGGACCGCATTGGAGCTATCCGCTAGCTGAGGAGCTGGGCGTGAATCTCGTCTATGGAGGTCACTACGCTACAGAAACCTTTGGAGTTATTAAATTGATGCATCATATTACAGAAAAATATTTATTAGAAAAGTGCTACGTAAAGCATCCTACAGGCCTTTAATAATAAAGAATTCAGTTATTATTTTCTGTTTTTCGCAGAAGTGACTAAATAGTGTATTAAAATTAACTGTTGCTTAAAGAGTTAAAATCGGGATAATGATACATATAAGTGACTCCTTTATATTCTAGGTATTAGCTAATACGATATTTTGGAATAGACAACCGAGTGATTTAGATGTATATATTCACTGTTCACCCAATTAAAATATCATGAAAAACACAATTAAATTCGCAATAGTAGGTGCACTACTAGCTGTCTCCGCTCCTTTGGCAAGCGCAGCTGACTGTTATCTAGTTGCTAAAGCCGTAGTTGAGAATATCTCAGCACAACCAAAGAAGGTTCTTTCAATCGTTTCTGAGCAGGTTGCAGCCAATCAGGACTGTGCAGGATCAATCGTAAAGTCAGCAATCGTTGCTACTGACGCGAACAAGGCTCTTGTAGCTCAGATCGTAGAGCATGCTATAGAAGCTGCTCCTGAGTACCGCTCACTAATCGTTACTTCAGCACTCGCTGTAGCACCGGATGCGAACGAAGAAGTTCTTAAAGTAAATGCTAAGTACACTGAGTCAACTGGTGGTTCCTACTCACCCAAAGGTGGCTATTCATCTAAAGGTGGCGGTACTGACGGAGGTAATGGTTATGGTGCGCCGGCAAAGCCTGCTGCATCAAGCCCACTGAACTTCATCGGTCTTGGAACTGACGGAAGCTTCTCACCAACTTCAGCTTTCTTACCGTTCACATCAGTTGGTGGACAGACATCTGTTCCTGATCCATATTCACGATAATCACACACTAATCCTAAATATTATAATTATTAATTATGAATTTTATTAAATACACAGTAGCAGCATCTCTTTTTTCTGGAGTTGCGAGCGCGCAAGGTTTGTTCGATATTAATCCGAACGAAGTTCTCGACGAGTCAATTCCACTCACATACACTTTTGGTGTACAGTTTGGTTATGATGATAATGCTAATCCAATTACAGCTACCGGTACAGCTGCTAGTGACGAAGGTTCATCATATGTAAGTGCTGATCTTACTGCTAATCTTGCAATTCGTGAGCCACGGACATCTTGGGATATCAATGCTGGTATAGGTACTACTCAGTATCTTGATGATGTAAGAGAAGACGATACAACTTACAATCTTCACGCTGCATTTAACTTTAATCACAGAATCAACGACAGAGCTCGCTTCGTTTCACGTAACTTTGCTAACTACGGTCTTGATCTTGATAACTTCTATGGAGCTATCACAAACCGTAATGCTGATGAGTTTCTCTACTTCTCAACTGATAACGCTATCGGTTACCGTTGGACAGAAAGACTTGCTACTTACACAGGTGTTACATATTCTACACTTCAGTATGAAGGTGATGATCTTGATGTTGACAGATACTCTATCTACAACCAGTTCCGTTATATCCTTAATCCACAGACAACATTAACAGCTACGGGTCGTTACTCATTCGCTGACTTTGGCAATGGTGGGGATACTGATCGTGTAAATGCTACTGTAGGATTTGAGCGTCAGCTTTCATCTACATCATCACTTGTTGCTCAGTTCGGAACTCAGCTTGGTGATAGCTCATCAGCATTCGTTAATGCTCACTACAATAAGCAAGTTACACAACAGCTTAAGGCAAGAGCATTCATAAGGTACTCTCAAGAAGATACAGATTCGATCTTCTTCAGCTCTGCTGGCAACTCATTTAGATATGAAGATCGTCAGGTTCTCAGAGTTGGTGGTGCGTTTGATTACGCATTATCTCCACAGTTAGTACTCACAGCTGGTGGTAACTATTCTAACTCAGAGTACTCAGACTCTTCAGATGCAACACAAGGTGATGCTGACTGGGATTTATTCAGTGTCTATAGTGCTCTTACATACAAGATCAACCATGCATTTTCTGTAAGAGGTTCTGTGAACTACACGGACTCAAGTGCAGACGATGTTATCAACAGAGATTATGACCGCACTCGTTACGAGATTGGTGCTTACTACACATTCTAAGAATTTTTAGATAAATCTGAACATTTTAGCCTTCATCATGTCTATCATGATGAAGGCTTTTTATGGTGTATTACACCAAACCTCCTCAATATTACCAAAGCTCATACAATTAAGATAATGCAAAATAATAATAACATCAACGCCAGTGAAGCTAACCTACATGCGGTAGATTACTGGCAAGTCGTCAAAAATAGATACGGCCTGATTATTTTAACTTTCCTGCTAGTATTACTTACTGCAGCAGTAATTACCTACGTGATGCCTAAGATGTATCAGAGTGAGGTTATTGTAGAAATTAAGCCATATGGGCAAAAATCTACGGCTCTGCGTGTTGATAGCGGTGGTGGTCAATTTATGACTCGCCAATTTCTACAGACTCAGTTTGCGATTATTGAATCTGAAGAGACCCTAAAGAAAGTAAATAATGAACTCAAGCTATCGCGTCGTTGGAATATGAGTGATAGTAATACTCTTAAAACTCTACAAGGGGTAGTCAATACGCGAGTTGAACGTGGTACGGATCTGATTGAAATTGCTGTCAGGCATAGGAATCGAGAAGATGTTAAGTTGATAGCTGAGCAAGTTGCTAATTCATACAGTCAAAGAAGATCAGAAGGGCTGGATTCACGTCGCCTAGAATCGATTAAAGCATTTAAAGAAAAGAGCAGAGTACAAGAGGATAAGGTAGAAGAGTATAGAACCAGACTATATGCGTTATCTAAGAAATATCAGATTCCATATCTTGGAAGAGGGAGCTCATCTGCTCCATTAAGAGATAGTGACGCGAGTGAGAAAGATAGGTCAGTACAGCGTTACGAAGAAGGTAAAGCGAGTAGGGACTCTCTTGAGACATTTGTGAATTCGCTAACTAGTTTGAATGATGAAGACTTGATTGTCACTTTGATTTCATCAGGGAGGCCTGAGGCGAACGTACTTAGTGCAGACTATGTCAAACTGAGTGACTTTAAGCAGGGTAAGAGTGAGGCTTTACAAAGTGGTTTAGGAGTAAATCATAACAGGATTAAAGGTCTTGATGTAAGCATTCAAGAAATAGAGGCTAGATTATCTCGTTCCGTGGTAAACGTTAGAAATACTCTAACGAGGAAATTAGCTTCAGCTAATGAGACTTTAAGGAAGCTTGATATAGATTCCCAAGAAGAAGCTGAGGACCTGATGATTGGGGCTGAAGAGAAGACTAAGTTTGGTCAGGTTAAAGATGATTACGAGCGAGAGGCCGGAATTCTAGAAGCTCTGAAGCAAGCGGAGTTTTCAGAGGTCATTGGTGAGAACCTTGATCTTAACCCTTTAGTTTTCCATCAGATGGCAACTATTCCAGAGGTGAAAGATTATGTTTCTCCAAACTGGACACTTAATTTAGCGCTCGGTGCAGTGGCTGGTCTTATCTTCGGAGTAGGCATAGCATTTGCTTTAGAGTTCATGGATACGTCAGTGAAGTCTCTTGACGATGTTGAGAGATATCTGCAGGTTCCAGTTCTTGCGGTTATCCCTAGAGATGTAGGTGTGCTGCATACGCAAAAGGGTGCTAGCCCAGATGCTGAGGCTTACAGAATCCTTAGAACAAACATTGAATTCAATAGAAAAAATCCAGATGATAACGCAATTACTGTTGTTTCTGGTGGTGCTGGTGAAGGTAAGTCTACTACGATGGTAAACCTCTCGTACATCTGTGCTCAGGGTGGATATTCTACACTGATGATAGACGCTGACCTTAGACGTCCTAGACTGCATACGTTCTTTGACATTAATAATACAGTTGGTCTTACGAATTACCTCACTACGGATCTACTTCTTGAAGACGTGATTCTGCAAACTCCTGTGGACAACCTGTTCTTCATGCCTTCTGGAATTCTCCCCGCTGATGCAGCAGGGATTTTAAACTCTAGAAGGATGTCAGAGATGATTAGGGACGTTAAAGAACGTTTTGATATTGTTCTCATTGACTCACCGCCTATCCTTGGTGTGAGTGATGCGTCAGTTCTTGCCTCAGAAGTTGATCTTACCATGATTGTGGTTCAGCATCGTAAGCTTCCTAGAAATATGCTATTGAGAGTGAAGCAGGCAGTTGAAAATGTTGGAGGAACCGTGCTCGGTGTAGTTCTGAATAATGTGGATATCAGAAGTGATTCTCAGTACCAGTACTACACAAGTTACTATACTTACTATGCTCCAACAGAGGCGGATAGAGAGAGTTCATCACTTAATGCAATTGACTCTAAATCTACGAGTGTTGCGACTTCAGGTATAAATAAAAATGATGATGACCTATACTAGGTTATTATAAATTTATAATTGAATATTTAGCGAGTAAAGTCGTCTAAAGCTATATATAACCCATAAACAGATTATAACATTATGAAATCATTACTATTACTCACATTCATGCTAGCTTCGTTCGCGCAGGCTAAAATATCTAAAGGTGAAAGCCTTAGCATCATGATTAAAGGTGTACCAACTAGCGAGCAGGCTACAGTGAACGGAAATTATCCAGTTTCAACGTCTGGACAGGTTCATTTGCCTTACATTAGTCCGATTGCAGCGAGTGGAATTTCTTCTGATGCTCTAGCAAGACGTATCGAGGCAGCTTACAAAAATGCGGGCATTTATACCACCCCAACGATCGCTATTACGAGTTTGAAGGAAGTAGAGACTGAGAAAGAAAAGATCGTTCAGGCTCAGCAGAAGTTTGTTACGGTCAGTGGTCAGGTCGCTAGATCTGGTCCTCAGCTTTATCGCCCTAATATGAGGCTGATTGATGTGGTTGCAGCGGCTGCGCCAAATGAGTTCGCGGCACAAAACCGTGTTGAGCTTTTGAGAAATGGCAAATCTTACTTTTACGATATGACAGTCGCAGCTCATACAGTAGAAAAAGTTTTCCCTAACGATCAGGTGAAGCTGAATCAGAAGAAGTGGAACGGTAAGTAGTTTCTAGTTTTCAGAAAGCTAAAATTTATGAAGTCGATAAGCGTGATTGCTTATCGGCTTTTTTGTAGTTAAAATGATGCCATGCAAGGTAGCGAACAGTTAAGTTATTCTCAATGGCTGGAGATGTTTAAGAATAACGAGCACTATTGTTTATCAGCTGAGTTTGGTATCTGCTTACCTACTGACTTAGCTATTGATACAAGTTGTTTGGATGGCCTTGGTGTGTGTTTTATTATTAAGACTTCTGGTAGTTCGGGTGAATCAAAATGGGTGGTTTATGAAAAGGAGAGACTTCTCGAGCATGCTAGACTAGTGAATGTTCATCTTGAAATAAAAGAAGATGATGTATTAGGTTTAATGCTGCCTGCTTATCATGTTGGAGGCCTGGGGGTGGTTACTCGTTGTATTTTGAGTGGCGCGAAGTTCGTGAGCTTTGATCAGAAGTGGTCAGCGTCTCCGGGGTTAGGGTTTCTTAAAGCGAATAAAGTGAGTGTGGTATCCTTAGTGCCTACTCAGGTAGTGGACTTGGTTCGTTCTGGGTGTGTATGCCCTGCTTCTATCCGTGTTGTGATAGTAGGAGGCGGTAAATTAGATGATGAGGTAAGGTTGGCTGCATTAGAGCTTGGTTGGCCTATATATGAGAGTTATGGGATGACTGAGACGGGCTCTCAGATTGCCACAGGTAGGCTGGGAGATTCTGGATATATAAAAATTATTGATGGTTGGGAGCTTAGGGTCTCAGAAGCTGGGATTTTGGAGATTAAAGGTGACTGTCTACTGAATGGATATCTTGTTAAGGAAGGGGGTCCTTATGTTTATAAGGACCCTAAGCGTAATGGGTGGTTTAGAACTAGTGATAGAATGGCGCTTACATCGAAAGAATGTGGCAGGGGGCTTAAGTTTCTCGGAAGGAGGGATCAGATGGTGAAGGTCTTAGGTGAGTTGGTGGATATTTCATCTCTAGAAGACCGGCTGAAGAGTGTTCTGGGTACTGAGGCTTTTATCATTACTATCGAGGATGAGCGAAGAGGGGTGAGGCTTGTGCCTGTGGTTGATGATATGAACTTAGTAGAGTTAGTTAGCTCTTTAGCTTTGTCTGGGGTAGAAAGATTAGCTGAGCCTATTGTTGTGGAGGTGTTTCCTAGAAATGAAATGGGAAAACTAGAGCGTTCTAAATTAAGGCAATTAGTGGAATCTATTGTCTTTCCTGTTGAATAGGTTAGAATCAAGTGGATGACCTTAGAAGATTTAGGATGGAACGCGGATTTCGCGAAGGCGTTTAAGCCGCTCGCAGTAAAAGGCTGGAAGCCTGCTAGGCTGATTCGTGATAACAAAATTACTTATGGTGCTCTGTTAGAAGGTGGAGATGAGTTAGAGGTGATCATGAGTGGCAAGGTATATCATGATGCTGAAAATGATGCTGCTCTTCCTGCTGTGGGCGACTGGGTGGCTATTGATGAAGGTAAAGAGAGTGAGGAGCCTATGATACGTGCGAGACTGGAGAGGCAGTCTTGCTTTTCGAGAAAGCTTCCAGGAAAGAGTAGTGAAGAGCAAGTGATGGCGGCTAATGTGAATGTCGTCGTTGTGATGACTGATGCTGGGGCTGACTATAATCCGCGCCGCTTGGAGCGATATTTCATGCTGATAGAGAAGAGCCGAGCGAAGGCTGTAGTCTTGATTAATAAGAGTGATCTCTTTCCTGCTGAATTAAATGAAGAGGTAAAGCAGGAGATTTCTGAATTAAATCCTGATGCGGATGTTCATGTCACTAGTGCTATTCTTAACGAGGGTCTGGGTGTTCTAAAAACGTATCTTCAGAAAGGCGTGAGCATTACATTAGTTGGTTCAAGTGGGGTAGGTAAATCAACGTTGGTAAATCAGTTGTTAGGAGAAGATTGGCAGTGGACCAGTGATGTGAATGAGCTGACAGGAAAGGGTAGGCATACTACTACCGCTCGTGAACTCATCGTACTCGATGAAGGTGGTATCCTGATCGATAATCCAGGTATTCGTGAGGTGCAGATGTGGACTGATGAGAATACCTTACGAGATAGTTTTTCTGACATTGAGGAGTTAGCAGGAAATTGTAAATTTCATGATTGTAAGCATGGTCCTGATAAAGGCTGCGCGATTCGGTCAGGTGTTGAGGATGGTAGCTTGGACGTGGAGAGGTATGAGAGCTTTCTAAAGCTTGAAGAGGAGATAGAGGAGCTGAAGAAGCGTCAGAAAAAACGTCAAATGCTTGTGGAGAGAAGAGCTAAAAGAGATAATCGTGTAAAGGCTCGTAATCTTGATGACCGTATTGAACGCCAGAGAGAAGAGAATCCAGAGAGATTTTAATATTAGTGGGGTTATGAAAGAGCTTGTTTGTAAAGAGGTAGAGATATCGTTGTCGCCTGTTGAGGTGGCGAGGCAGTTATCTCATCATGAAGGCTTAGTTTTTTTCGATAGTTCAGGGAATCTATCTGAGTCTGATACGTATCCTTTATCTATTATTGCAGCGAACCCTGTAAATGTGCTCACAGGTGAAAATGTTGACTTTGAGGCAGTTCGCAGTCTGATGGCTGAATACACGGTGGTGCTGGACGGGGTAGAGGGCTCAGTGGCTTCGAGGTTCCCATTAGGAGGTGCTTTTGGTTGGGTTGATTATGATGGGACTTATTGCTTTGGTCTTTATGAGTCATGTTTGATTTATGTTCATGAGACGATGCAGTGGTTTGAAATTGGCGATCTTTCAGAGGACTTTAAGGTTTACAATGAGCAGCTGTTTAAAGTGGGGCGTTTTCGCTCGCACACATCGGAAAAAGATTATGTTAGAGGTGTAGCACGGGTGAAGGAGTACATTCGAGCGGGAGATATTTATCAAGTGAATCTTACTCAGAAGTTTAGTGCTGAGGTGCAGTCTGGATCGTTATTTTCATTATATGACGATCTGAGAGTTGTCGCTCCTGCGCCGATGTCGGCTTATCTAAAATTGTTAGACAGAGAGGTGTTGTCTTCTTCACCTGAGACATTTTTAAAAATGAATGGTCATCGGGTCGAGACTCGACCTATTAAGGGCACTCGTCCTCGTTATGCAGATGATGATCTTGATCAGGCCTCGGCAAGGGAGTTATTAGCTTCAGCAAAGGAGAATTCCGAGTTGGTTATGATTACTGACTTAGAACGTAATGATCTTGGCAAAGTGTGCGCCTATGGAAGTGTGAAGGTGGAGGGAATGCTGCAGTTAGAGAAGTTGGAACATGTGTATCACCTGGTGTCTTCTGTCTCAGGAGTGATGCGAGATGATATGGATCACTGGCGAGTGCTGAGTGAGTGCTTTCCTGGAGGGAGTATTACTGGAGCGCCAAAGTCCCGCGCTATGGAGATCATTGCCGAGTTAGAAACTGAGGGCAGAGGGCTATATACAGGAGCCGTAGGTTATGTAGGCTTTAATAATGTTAGTCAATTTAATATCGTGATACGTACTCTTGTTAGAGAAGGTGCTATTCTGCACTATCATGTGGGAGCCGGTATCGTAGCAGATTCAGATCCTAGAGCAGAGTATGAGGAGACTCTCCATAAGGCGAAGGGAATCCGCTCAGCTCTGAGTCTACAAGGAGAGGTCTCCTAGTAGGTATCGTTATTTAGTGAAAATAAACATATCGTGATCAAGGTAGTGTCTGATGGCTAGGCCTGCGATGAAGCATAGTACAGCAAGTATAATAAAGATCACAAAGCTTAGGCTGCTGTTAGAGTTTTCTTGCTGTTGCCTTCTTGGTCTCTCATCTCTCTGTCTATCCCGATCTTTAGAAGATGAAGACCTAGAGCGACGAGACCTTCTCTTGCTGCTAGATCTGGTGTCGTCATCATCTTCGTCTTCATCTGAGCTTTCATTATCAGAATCACGTTGCTTTTTAGAGTTAGTCTTTTTTGAAGATTTCTTTTTAGGTACAGGCTTTTCTTCTTTCTCATCCTCGTCATTATCATGAGAATCCTGTACTTCTTCTTTCTTGGGTTTCTTGCTCTTTGGAAAGCACGCCTTTTGCTGGCTTTTAAAGTCTTCTGATGAGAGTTCCTCGATTTCTTCTTCTGAGAGTGAAAATTTCAAGTCGATATCATCACCGATTTGGACAGTTTCTCCATCTTTAAGATCGATAACAGAGTAACGTGTGCCTTTGGCTTTTATCCCGTTGGTAGAATCTGAGTCGACTAGGATGAAGCCGCCTTCAACACGCTTTATCTTACAATGATAAGTGGATGATGATCCATCTGTTATAAGGATGTCATTGTCTTTAGCTCGGCCAATTTTAGTGACGATTCGGTTGATTTTTAGACGGTATGGCTGCGGTTTCTGGTCTGGTTCTTTGATGATGATTCTAGGCATAATGTCTAATGTATGGTGTGAATCTTAATAAAGCTTTGAATAGAGAGAAAGCAAAATGTGATGGGTGATGATTATTTCGTAAATGTGGCTGTTCAATCCGGTATTTTCTGTGTAACAAGAATTTAGTGTTTGAACTAATAAGGACAGATTCCGAGACGAAGGCTAGACGCGGTAGGCTGACTACTGCGCATGGGGTAGTAGAGACGCCTATTTTCATGCCTGTGGGAACTCAAGGCTCTGTGAAGACCTTACACCCTGATGATCTGGATGCGATGGGCGCACAGATTATTCTGGGAAATACGTATCATTTGAACTTGAGGCCTGGTCTGGATGTCTTGCGTGAGTTTGGAGGTCTCCATGAGTTCGCTTCATGGGATAAGCCTATTTTGACTGACTCTGGCGGTTTTCAGGTTTGGTCTTTGGCTAAATTACGTAAAATCAATGAAGAAGGGGTGACGTTCCGGAATCATTTAGATGGTTCTAAAATGATGCTTTCTCCTGAGGTAAGCATGGAGATACAAGCTGTTATCGGTAGTGATATTGCGATGTTATTCGATGAGTGTCCGCCGTATCCATGTGAGGAGAAATACGCGCTGGATTCGCTCTCGCTTACGACTCGATGGGCGAAACGATGTAAGGAATGGGTCACCAAGAATGAGCCGCGTTCTGGAGATGGTAAACAGATGCATTTTGGTATTGTACAGGGTAGTATTTATTCTGAGTTTCGTGAGCAGTCGGCTAGAGAGCTTGTTAATATAGGCTTTGATGGCTACGCTGTAGGTGGTATTTCTGTAGGTGAGCCGGAGCACGAGATGATCCGAGCTATTGAGAACGCGGTCCCGTTTCTACCTGAAGATAAGCCACGCTATGCTATGGGCTTGGGGACTCCGCCGCAGATGCTGGAAATGATAGCAAGAGGAGTGGATATGTTTGACTGCGTGATGCCCACTCGAGTAGCTCGTCATGGCTTGGCATTCACTGATGATGGTCCTATCCATATTAAGAATAAGGAATTTGAGATGGATAAGCGTCCATTGACTGAGACGACACACCCTAGTGTGGCTCGCTTCTCTAGAAGCTATATCAGGCACTTGTGGAGAGCTAAGGAAATGTTAGCTTTGAGGTTGCTTTCTTTTCATAATCTGCATTTCTATCTACGACTCATGGAGCGTTCACGTGCAGCCATCGAGAATGGGACATTTTCTAAGTTCAAAGCAGATTTTATAAAACGATACAACCAAAAATAATATGAATACTAACACACTTATCATAGCTCAAGCAGGCGGAGGTCTAGCGCAGCTCCTCATGCCAGTTCTTCTTATCATCATCTTCTGGGTGGTGCTTTTCCGCCCTCAGCAGAAACGTGCTAAAGCACTACGTGAGCGTCAGGCTAATCTCAAGAAAGGCGATAATGTAGTCACTATTGGCGGGATGCACGCTTCAGTGAATGCGGTGAGCGATACTACTGTGTCACTTAAGGTAGGCGAAGGTCTTTTCGTTAAGTATGATAGAACGGCTATTGCTAGCGTTCTTAATAAAGAAGAGCCTTCAGCTAAGGTTTAGTTTCAGACTCTCTTGGATGATGAGAGAGGAATAATTTCATTGAGACTTTATTCAAAAAACGATAGTCATAATACTATGAGCACCAAGAAAATCTATCTGATCTCTGGAGAGGTCAGCGGGGACACTCACGGAGCAGAACTGATGCAAGCTATCAAGTCTGAGAACAGCGGTGTGGAGTTTTTTGGTGCTGGTGGACCGGCCATGAAGCCGCATGCAAGCGTGCCTTTCAGAGACTGGATAGAGAAGGCAGCTGTGATGGGAGTAGTGGAGGTGCTGAGGCATTATCCTTGGTTTAAAAAGCAGTTTAAATCCATGCTAGCAGAGATTCAGGAGCTTAAGCCAGATGCTCTCGTGCTGATTGATTACCCAGGTTTTAACCTCCGTATGGCGAAAGCCGTTAGAGCAGCTCTATCTGATATCAAGATTATTTATTACGTGAGCCCTCAGGTCTGGGCATGGAATAAAGGTCGCATTCCTAAAATGGCAGCAATTCTAGACAAGATGTTATGCATCTTACCGTTTGAGAAGACGTTATACGAAAACTCTGGGCTATCGACTACTTTTGTGGGGCATCCTATTATTGATGAGTTACTCGAAAACAAGATTGATATCACACGTGATAAAAATCTCATAGGTCTATTTCCTGGAAGCCGTGAGCGTGAGATAGCTAAGCTGTTTCCTGTGATGGTAGAGGCGGCTCGCCGAATGCATAACGAGAATCAAAGTCTAAGGTTTGAGGCTCCAGCGGCAAATAAAAAGCTGGCGGAGCTGATGAAGAAGATCATAGAAAAGATCAAACTCGATGGTGACTATATCAAGATCACAAGTAGAATCAACGGCGGTAGTCATAAGTTAATGCAGTCAGCGAACTGTGGTGTTATTGCGAGTGGTACAGCTACATTAGAGGCGGCTTACTATGGCTTACCATACTGTCTAGTTTATAAGATAGCGTTGCCTACCTATCTACTAGGGAAGCTGCTGATCAAGATAGAGCATATTGGTTTGGTTAATATTCTAGCACAAAAGAAAGTGGTGGATGAGTTCATCCAAGGTGAAGCAGATCCTGTGCATATCAAAGAAGCTCTGGGTAAATTCATTTCAGATCCTGTATATACAGCTAAGGTGAAATCAGAGATGGCGCAAGCTGTAGCTCTTTTAGGTGAGCCTGGTTGTCATGCTAGAGCAGCCAAAGAGGTGATAACGGCTCTCGCAGAATAGTAAGACGATGAGCGTAAATTATACTAATACCGATGGGATTCATAATACTGAAGCTCAAGACCGGAAAACTGCAAAAAAGTTTCTATGTATTCTGATGCTCATACCTATAGGGTTAGGCGTAGGGGTGGTTCTGAGTAATATCAATTTCCGGAAGCAAGAGGATGAAAAGGCTCAGCTAGAGCAATTTAAAGTTTCCCAGGTTTTTGATAGGGCAGATATAGAGGATGACATGAAGAAGATCGTGACCTCAAGTGGTGAAGAGTCTGATTACTTCCTGAGACATATCTCTAGTACTTTAGGGATAAATAATTACCTCACGAGGCGACATACGGATGATGCTAATTCGATCTCAGGCTACTATGATATTAAAGGTGAAGATGAGAAAGCGATTACAGCAGTAGTCGTGGAGTTAAATGAGCTTAACCCTGTTGCAAAGTCAGTATTACTCGCTGTCCCTACTGCTGTAATTAAGAGTTTAAATGGAGAAAAGGGGTTCTCGCACACGCTTAGATTTGTATTTTTACCAAAGGGGTATGAAGGTGATAAGCTTAACTTGAAAATAAAAGGGGAGGTTATGAAATCTCACTTCATCATCAGGGCCGGCGGAAATTTCACTTTAGACGATGAGGTCGCCTGGAAATTAGACAATAACGTGCTGCAACATTCAGCAATGGCTTATCCACATGAGTCACTACGAGCGAGCATTACGCAGAGTCGCGTGGAGTTAGCGCTGCAAGCCGCGCGCCAGTTAAAGGGGATACTAGAATTAGAGATGCAGAAATAGCGTTTTATTTACTTGCTGGATTGTTGTCTCACTGCCTCAAAGAGGACAATGCCAATGCTGGTAGCTAGATTAAGACTTCTTGTGCTGCCTGTTGTCATTGGTATCGTGATGGCGGTTTCTTGGTGCTTCTTGATTAGAGCTTCATCGAGTCCCTTTGTCTCTCTGCCAAATACGAGATAGTCATTTGGGAGAAATTTCTGATCCCAGTAAGGCTTGTTGGTTTTCGTTGTTAACAAGAATAGCCTTGCGTCATCCGCTAAGTTTTCTTCGAAGTGTTGCCATGATTCCCAGCTCTTGACGGAGACATCTTTCCAGTAGTCCAGGCCAGCCCGCTTCACTGCTTTATCATCTATTTCAAAGCCTAGCGGCTTGATAAGATGAAGAGTAGCACCAGTGGCAAGCGCGAGTCTGCCTGCGGCCCCTGTGTTATGTGGAATTTCTGGATGAACCATTACAATGTGTACCATATGGAGGATGATAAGTATGAGATTCTTAAAATAATACAATTAATTTGATAATGCTGATTTTTTTTTTGCTATTTTGAAGACATTAGGCAGTATTCAAATCAGAGTCAGTTATGACTGTGTGACTGGTCTGAGCTTAAAATGGTAGAAGCACTCAAAAAATTAGCCTCAAGGCGCGTAGAGGGATTGGATAAGTTATCCGATGCTGAGATCGTAGCGTTGTGTAAAAAAGAGCTGCCTTCCGATCTAACAGCTTATAGAGAACTACTCCGTCGTTATGAGGGTCTTGTATATAATACTTGTGCAAAGTACATCGGAACTTCGCAAGATGCAGAGGAAGTGACTCAGGATGCGCTCATTCAGGTTTTCCATAAGATTCATCAGTTTGAAGGGCGTTCGGCATTCAAAACATGGCTGTATAAGATTGTGCAAAACTATTGTAGAAACAGAGTTGCCAAATTAGCGAGGAAGAGGGAGAGTAAAGAGGAATACCAGAAACAAGTCACAGAATTTGAGCCCGATCACACGGAGCCTAGAGAGGATTCTGTAGTGAAGGAAAAGGTTGAGAATTCGATGAAGAAGATGAAGGATAAAGAGCGTGAGATCTTGATTATGAAATTTACTACAGGTCTCACTATCCAAGAGATAGCAGAGGTGATGGATATAGGTCTATCTGCTGCTAAGATGAGACTCTACCGAGCTCTGGATTCTTTTAAAGTAATATACTCTAAGGAGACCACTGAGGCATGATAAACGATCAGACATATCAAATAGAAGAAGCGAAGATCAATGACTTGTTTGTAAAAGCTGGTTGGTTCGTTGAGTTGCAGTCGAGCTCTGAACGTATTGAGAGAATTGCTGATCGAGCAATGTTTGAGAACATCGGAAAGGAAACAACCTCCTTTATTTTCGTCAGTTTCGGTTCTGCCATCCACGGGCTAGTAGGAGCATCATTTGGTTCCATTATTGTTCGTGAAAATACTAATTACAAAGCATAATATTAAATAATTTCCCCTATGAAAACAATCACACATCTATACGCCCAGACGCCCGCTAGCCCGTTAATAGATGCATCAGTTGCATCCGAAGTGTCAACAGTCGTTGAAGTAGCTGAAGTTGCTGCAAGACCTCCATTTACCTTTCAATCATTCCTAGATAAGTTGATTGGTTCATTTATGGATATAGCTGATGATATCATCACTGGAATCCCTAATATCGTCATAGGTCTGATTATTCTCCTTGTTGGTTTTATTGTGGCCGTCATTGTTAAGAAAATAATAGGAGCAGTACTTAAGGGTATCAAACTCGATGAAATGCTTAACAAGGCAGGAATGGGAGAGGTATTCGCTAAAATAGGTCTTAAAGATGGAGTTAGTAAGCCTATTGGTAGTTTAGTATTTTGGGTAATGATGCTGTTTATCTTTAAGATGTCAGCAGGCCTGATGGGGGTAGTGGATATCACCATGATCATTGATAAGATTTTCGCATTCTTACCAAAGTTACTTATTGCGAGTATTATCATGCTAGTCGGCTTCATTGTAGCTGACATGTTGCGAAATGTGGTATTTAAGACATTAGATAATCTTGGTTTAGAATATGGTAAAGCGCTTGCTGGAATTCTATTCGGTTTTGTCTTCATTATGGTGCTTACAGTTGCGCTGAGCCAGTTAGAGATTCAGACTGAGCTGTTGAATGCTTCTGTTAAAATTGTGCTAGCATCTTTAGGTCTAGGCTTAGCAATATGTCTTGGACTTGGACTTAAGCAGATGGCCTGTCAGATTGTTTCAGGTGTTTATGCAAGAGATCTTTTCCAAGTAGGGACAACTATAGAGTATGAGGGTGAAGAAGTCACTGTGGCTGGAGTGGGTCCAGTAACCACTAAGTTGATGAAACGTGATGGAGGCTTCATTATGGTGCCTAATGATGATCTCATCAGTAAGCCAACTAAAGGTCGCTCAGCAGAGTAGCTGTTATATTTGGCATCTACAGGATGGAGCTGCCGGCTAGTGATCTACGAGCTAGAAGCTGTGATCACTTAGCTCTTGGGTGGGCGTCATGGTAGGCGACCTTGAGTCTCTCTTTCGTCACATGGGTGTAAATCTGTGTTGTAGAGAGTGAGGCGTGACCAAGTAGTGATTGAACCGCCCGTAGATTGGCTCCGTTATCTAGCAAGTGTGTGGCGAAAGAATGCCTTAGTTTGTGTGGCGTGACATTAAATGGGATACTGGAAGCAGTTAGGTACTTTTGTAGTAACTTGCCAATAGAGCGCGTTGAGAGTCGCTTACGTAGTTTTGAAATGAAGAGAGCGCCATCATGATGCTGGGCTTCGCTGCGGTACTTCTGTACTGCTTTCATAGCATATGAACCAATCGGAATGATGCGTTCTTTGCTGCCTTTACCGAGCACTTTTACGCAGTCATTTGGAGTGTTTACATCATCCACATTTAGTGCGGCTAGTTCCGAGAGTCGCATGCCAGTGGAGTAGAAGAGTTCTAGGATGGCGGTATCTCTAAGAGGCATCCAAGCCGGTGCTTGTTTGCCCAGTTCCAGCTGTAGTGGTATTTCTAGTAGCTCGATGATTTGCTTTTGGTTGAGTACAACAGGAAGTTTACGTTCAGCCTTAGGTAGCTGAATATCATTGAGAGGGGAGACTTTTAGTCCGTGACGGTGGACGAGGTATTTATAAAAGGATCTGAGTGCTGAGAAGCGAAGACGAATGGTAGAACGAGATGCTTCATCTTTCATGCACTGAAAAAGATAGGCTCTGAAGTCATCAGAGATACAATCTTTCCATCCATAGAACTTATCACCAAGAAATGTTTGGAAAGCGTTTAGCGCTTGAGAGTAGTTTCTTAAAGTGCGAGGAGACGAGTTTTTTTCAACTTCGTGAAATTGGATAAACTGATCAAGTAGGTTATCGTTCGTCATGATCTAACAGCATTGTGGGCAGGTACCGAAGAATTCTAGCTCATGGTAGAGATTAGCATAACCTGTCTTGGTTGCTATTTCTTTTTCTAAGGCATGAACTGGACATGCGGCCTTGATTGGCTCGATGTCACCACAGCTAGTACAGATTAGGAAATCTTGATGCCTTCCTGGGATGAGCAGAGTGAAGTAAGCCGCACGCTCGTGTAGTCCAAGTCTCCGAATGATGCCCTTTTCAATAAGTCGCTGAAGTAGTCTAAAGACGGTAGCTCGGTCACAAATGTCAGCGAGATCAGGGTGTTCAGCTAGTTCAGCTAGTGTCATTGGAGAGTCTTTTGTTAGAAGAGTCTCTACTAAGCATTGTAGCGCTTTCGTGCGTCTGAGTCCACTTTTCTTGCACTGTGTGAGGACGTCCTCACTATTGGGTTTATTCTGCTGCATCTGATGAGATTATCCACTTTTTATTAAGTATTATCAAGCGATGATTTTATTTTACCTGTAGACTGAGAGAATAAAAATAATTAGGATGTTTTTGCAGATTGTATTGAATGGTGAGACTAGGGGGTGCTTCTCTTGATAGTTATTTTTAAACTAGTGTTATCCGTTCTGCAGTGGCGATCACTGGTGATATAGGAACAGCTCAGGATCTCGGGCAAGATACGTTCATTTCTGACTCTTTATAAAATACTGCTATTCATTTCTGTCGCTCTATAAATAATGATGGAGCTGAGGGCATGTATATGACACAGCCTTATAAATATTTAAAGCGAACTTAGATCTGGAAGTCGTTTGCGCCTGAGTCGAGGTGCAGTCCGCATTCGTATTTATTTCCGCCATGGCGTGAGTGTTCTGCGGACTGACCTTCTCCTACTGGTGAGGTGCTGTGCCAGTCGCCCATAGTCTGGTAGCCTTTGGCTTCTAATGGGTGCTTCGGTAAGCTGTGCTCGCGGTAATATTGCTGTACTTGAACATCTGTCCAGTCGAGGATGGGATAGACTTTGAGTGTTTTCTTTTGCTGCTCAAAGTATGGTCTGTCTACACGTGTGCTAGACTGAGAACGACGTAGTCCGCTGATCCAGATATCAGTGCCGAGTTCGCTGAGCGCTCGGTTCATAGGTTCCACTTTGTTGATTAGGCCGTACTTTGTGTTACCTTCTTCGCCTTGTTCCCAGAGCTTGCCGTGAAGCGCTTCTTGACGCGCAGCGGTCATCAATGGTTGGTATTCCTTTATGTTGAGATCAAATCTTTGCTTAAGATCATCAGCATACTGATAGGTTTCAGGGAAGAGGTAGCCGGTATCAATCCAGATGACAGGCACTTCAGGTGCGTGCTTAGAAATGAGATCTAACATGACAGCCGCCTGTAGCCCAAAGCTAGTAGATAGGACGAGTCTTGAGCCGTATTCTTGTTGTAACCATTGAATACGCTCATAAGCTTTCATTTTACCGAAAGCCTTGAGGGTGTCAGGGTCTGTACTCATTACTTAGCGTGGAAGTTATTTCCGGCTGTAGTTGCCTTTACGTATCCAGTTCTGATGACGAAGTCACCGAAGCGCTCTCCTTCATTTCTCTCTTTAGCATAGTGCTCAATGATAGGAGTGAGAGTTGGCTTGATTTCCTCTGCTGCTATACTTTCCTTGTAGAGTTTGTTGAGGCGCTGGCCGAAGAATCCGCCGCCAAGGTAGAGATTATACTTACCGGGACTTCTGCCTACGAATCCGATTTCAGAGATGAATGGTCTTCCGCATCCGTTAGGGCAACCCGTCATGCGGATGGTAATAGCATCATGTCTTAGACCACAGTTCTCTAGAGTCTCTTCTAACTCAGTGATGAGGGTAGGTAGGTAACGCTCAGATTCTGTGAGTGCTAGTGCACATGTAGGCAGTGCTACACAGGCAATGGAGTTGAGCCTCATTGCAGATGAATCGAGTGCCTTCAGCAGCCCGTACTTCTCTAGTAGAGCTTCTATTTCTTTGCGGTTAGCAGGTGAAATATTAGCGATGACGAGGTTTTGGTTCGCAGAGAGGATGAACTCACCGTCGTGAATTTTAGCGATCTCTCTGAGCCCAGTTTTCATTGGGTAATCAGCAGTATCTACTACACGTCCACCTGGGATAAATAGGTTGAGGTTTGCATTTCCGTTAGAGTTTTCTGACCAGCCAAACTGATCACCATTATGAGTAAATTTAAATTCTCTAGCTGGCTGAAGTTTGTAACCGAGGTATTCTTCTAGCTTAGTAGTGAAGCCATCAGCTCCCATGCGCTCGACGGTGTACTTGAGGCGTGATTGCTTTCTGTCTTCACGGTTACCAAAGTCACGCTGCACGAGGACTACTTTCTCAGCGACATCTATCGCCTGATCAGGTGTGACGAAGCCAATGATGTCTGCGAGACGAGGGAAGGTGTCCTCTGCTCCGTGAGTCATCCCCATGCCGCCACCTACTGAAACGTTATAACCGATGATCCTCTCGTCTTCGATGATGGCGATGAATGAGAGACAGTGTGCGTAGATGTCTACGTCGTTAGATGGAGGTACAGCGACGGTTATTTTAAATTTACGTGGTAGATATGTCTTACCGTAGATCTTCTCTTCCTCTGGCTCTGAGCTAGCTACCTTTTCACCTTCTAGGAAAATGTCATGGTAAGCGCCGGTCTGTGGAAGAAGGTGAGTGCTGATATCGTCCGCGAGCTTGATAGCTTCAGCATGTGCGCTGGAGAGATCTGGATTCGGATTACACATCACATTGCGGTTAACGTCACCACAAGCAGCTATCGCGTCGAGTGCCACAGTGTGCATTTCACGGATCGTAGGGATGAGGTTAAACTTGATTACACCGTGTAGCTGGAATGCTTGTCTGGTAGTGAGCTTGAGTGTTCCGTTAGCGTAGTTATCTGAGAGATAATCCATTTTTAGCCACTGTTCAGCGGTGACTGATCCACCTGGCATACGGACACGAATGAGGAAGCTGTATGCTTTGTCTAGCTTATGCTTACGGCGGTCTGCACGCACGTCACGGTCGTCCTGTAGGTACATTCCGTGGAACTTGCTGAGCTGCTGGCTATCTGCAGAGATAGCACCGTTTGAGGTGTCTGCAAATTCTTCTGCGAGTGTGCCTCGGAGGAAATTACTATTCTCTTTGAGCGCTTCGTTTGGGTGTAGTTTAGACATTTGATTATAAATTGTTAGGTTTGATGGTTAGGCAATAGTGGTTCGTCTGCCTTAGTAAACGTCACGTTGGTAGCGCTTGTCTTTCTTGAGAGCTTTGAGGTATTCCTCAGCTTCTTCTTGGTTTTTGCCGCCTTGAGTTGAAATGATGCTGATGAGGGTATCGTTGACATCTTTAGCCATTCTTGATGCATCACCGCAAACGTAGAAGTGAGCGCCTTGTTCTAGCCATGCCCAGAGTTCAGCTGCATTTTCCTGCATCTTGTCCTGTACGTAGATTTTCTCTGGCTGGTCACGAGAGAAGGCGACATCGAGCTTTGTGAGTGCGCCTGACTTGAGGTGATCCTGAAGTTCTAACTGATAGAGGAAATCTTCATTGTATTTTTGGTCTCCGAAGAATAGCCAGCTTTCTCCTTTGGCTTGGTCCTCAGCGCGTTCTTCGATGAAGGCACGGAAGGGAGCAATGCCAGTTCCTGGTCCTACCATGATGACTGGTGTGTCAGTATTTTCAGGAAGGCGGAAATTTTTGTTCTTGTGAAGGTAGACGTTCACCTTGGTTCCTGGCTTCGCATCATCAGCAAGGTAAGTGGAAGCTACACCTTTACGTGCTTTCCCGTGTGCATCGTATCTAACAGCAGCTATAGTAAGGTGAACCTCGTCTGGGTGTGCCTTAGGGCTAGATGCTATAGAGTAAAGTCTTGGTGGAAGTGCACGGAAGCAATCTACAAGCTGCTGAGCAGTCATGTCTGCAGGAAGAGTAACTAGCTCTAGTAGGTCGATCACTTCTCTGCCATAGCTCCAGTCCTTGAAGCTTTCAGCTCCTTCACCGGCTATCAATTTAGCGAGCTCATCTGAGCCGCTGAGAGCTTGGATGTTAGTCGCTACTTTCTTAGATATACCTGTGATATCTAGTAGATTCTTGAGAGCGTAACCAAGTGTTGTTTTACCTACGTTTTTAATTTCTATTTCTGCTTCAGCTTTCAGTTTAGAAACGGCAAGAACATTATCTGAGGTATCGTCTGCATTCTGTGGGATGACACAAAGAACATCACCTGGTTCGTAATGGAAGCCTGAGCCTTCGAGTGAAAATTCAACGTGAAAAGTCTCCTTCGCTGAGTAGTCACCACTGAGTACGACATTTTCTAAAATCTCAGCTGGATAAGGATTCTTTTTGTCGAATACAACAGCTGGGCCAGCAGATGCTCCACCAAATGCAGGAAGAATAGCACCTCCGCTTGAAGCGCCAAGTTTCTCCCAGATTGATGTTTCCCAAGAGGCAAATGTATCATCGAAGTCTACGTCACAATCTACGCGATCAATGATACGTTTACCGCCGAGCTTCTCTAGCTGCTGGTCAAATTCCATGCCAGTCTGGCAGAACTGCTCATATGATGTGTCACCTAGTGCGCAGACTGAAAACTCTACGCCTGTGAGGTCGAAGCCTCCAGCCATTAGCTCGCCGTGGAATGTCTCAGCTGTTTCTGGTGGCTCGCCGTCTCCCCAAGTGCTGACTACTACTAGGAGAGTATCAGTATCTACAAGATCTTTAGCCGCGATGTCAGCCATGTTTGTGAGTTTAGCTTTATGACCTTTTTTCTTAGCTGCCTTAGTTAGTTTGTCAGCGAGCATCTCGCTGTTTCCTGACTCAGTGCCGTAGAGAACAGTGATGTTCTTAGACGTAGAGCTAGCTCCGGATGATGCTCCGTTTCCGAGTGCAGCTGCATAGCCACTTACCCAGATTGCCTGAGTGGGATTGAGTGTTGCTGCTAGTGATTCTAGGAGAGCTTGTTGATTTTGGTCTAATGGCGAGGACATGATGATCGGTTCTTGAATAGATTAAGTGTTAGATTGAAATTGTTCAGCTGTGTTGCTTAGTGTGAGGTTATCCATTTCATTCACAATGCTGCCGATGATTCCGACAGCAGGAGATTTGAAATCTTGAGCCTCAGCAATGTCTGCTATGGTAGTGAGTGTGCCGCGGATAGTCTCTTGCTCTGGAGTAGTAGCCCAGCGAACCATGGCGATAGGTGTGTCTTTATCAGCGCCACTATCGATAAGCTTGTTAGCTATCTTGCGAAGTGAAGACACTCCCATGAGGAATATTTTTGTGCCTTGAGATTTAGCGAGGAGCTCGTAGTCTAGTGCGGTTTCTCCGGTGGGATCTTTTGCTCCTTCATGTCCAGAAAATATAGTGAGTAGTGCACCATGATTTCTGTGGGTGAGAGGGATGCCCGCAGACACAGGGCCAGCAAAAGCTGATGAAATACCAGGTATGATCTCGTATTTGAGACCATTCTTAACTAGCTCAGCAGCTTCCTCTCCGGCTCTTCCGAAGATCATAGGGTCACCGCCTTTGAGCCTGACTACGACCTTCCCCGTACGGGTGCGGTCGACGAGAAGTTGGTTAATCTCCTCTTGTTTCATCGTGTGGCACTTGGCTCGCTTACCCACATCGACCATCTCACAACCGTCTTTGGCATAGGTGAGAATCTCGCGATTCACCAATGCGTCATAGACTAGCACATCGGCCTGCGTGATGCAGCGATGCGCTTTCATTGTGAGTAGATCTGGGTTACCAGGTCCAGCTCCTGTTAGGTAACAGATGCCTGCCATATTCGTGATAGATTAGACGATCATTCCTGCAGCGATCGTCTCATTTGTTTGAGGGTCGACTAAGATGAATGAGCCTGTGGCTCTGTTTTTCTTGTAGCTGTCATAGATGAGTGGCACTGATGTGCGTAGACTTATTTTGCCAATGTCGTTCAGGTTGAAGTCTTTGTCATCTTCTATTTTATGAAGCGTATTAATGTTTACCTTGTACTTGATTTCAACTACAGCGGCGCGTGCTTCATTAGAGGTATGGCGGATGATGTATTTTGCTTTATTAGTGAGCTTTACGCTCTCTGAGAACCAGCAAATCATCGCGTCCATATTCTGGCTAACTTCTGGTAGATTATTTGTCTTCGTGATCATGTTGCCACGGCAGATGTCTATTTCATCTTCAGTGGTCATCGTTACAGAAAGTGGGCTGAACGCCTCTTCTACTTCGTCTTCAGCTGAATAGATTTTTTTGATCTTAGTGGTGAAGCCGGATGGATGAACGATGATTTCATCACCTGGCTTAAACACTCCACCAGCTACACGTCCAGCGAATCCACGGAAGTCATGATGCTCGTCTGACTGTGGGCGGATCACCCACTGTACAGGGAATCTAGCTTCCACATGGTTCTCTTGATTACCTACATAAACGGTCTCTAGGTGATAGAGAAGAGTAGAACCCTTATACCAATCCATGTTTTCTGAAGGATCGACTACGTTGTCACCCTTCAGGGCACTGATAGGAATGAAGCTTACATCAACGACGTTTTGAAGGCGTGAAGCAAACTGCTTGAATCCTTCTACTACAGCGTTATATGCCTCTTCAGAGTAGTCGACAAGATCCATTTTGTTCACACAAATAACGATGTGTTGGATGCGGAGAAGACTAGCGATGAATGCGTGGCGCATCGTCTGCTCGATCACTCCGTGACGTGCGTCAACGAGGATGATAGCGAGGTTAGCAGTGGATGCACCTGTTACCATATTTCTGGTATACTGGATGTGTCCAGGTGTGTCTGAAATGATGAACTTACGTTTCGGTGTAGCGAAATATCTGTAAGCAACGTCAATGGTGATTCCTTGCTCCCGCTCAGCCTTGAGGCCATCTGTGAGGAGAGCTAGGTTGATATTTTCGTCACCGCGTTTTGCTGATGACGATTCAACAGCTTCCATTTGATCATCAAATGTATTTTTGGAGTCGTAGAGGAGACGTCCGATGAGGGTTGACTTGCCATCATCCACGCTTCCTGCTGTGGTGAGGCGGAGTAAGTCCATGTCTAAATAGCCTGTAGTGTCTGACATTTTATTAAATTGATTAAAGTTGTTTTGAAATTGGTTTTAAATGAGTGGAAGTAAGTCCTAGAAATATCCTTCTTTTTTACGGTCTTCCATGGATGTTTCAGAGCGTTTGTCGTCAGCTCTGTTTCCACGCTCAGTCTCTCTAGCTGATGCTACCTCTTCGATGATGGCATCGAGGCAAGTTGCATCAGAAAGAACAGCGCCAGTGATAGTCGCGTCACCCATAGTACGGTAACGAGTCATGAGTGTCTTCACCTCTTCGCCATCGCGAGGTTGGATGAGTTCATTCACTTCCAGAAGTGTGCCGCCACGCTCTACTACCTCACGCTCACGAGCAAAGTAGAGTGATGGTAGTTCTATCCCTTCAGCCTTGACGTACTGCCAGATGTCCATTTCTGTCCAGTTGGAGATAGGGAAGAATCTGAAGTGTTCGCCGTGTTGCTTTCGGCCATTAAAGATGTTCCAGAGCTCTGGGCGTTGGTTCTGTGGTTGCCATTCGCCAAAGTCATTTCTGTGTGAGAAGAAGCGCTCTTTAGCCCGGGCTTTTTCTTCATCGCGGCGTCCACCACCGCCAGCGGCATCGAAATTATTTTTTTCTATAGTGTCGAGAAGAGTTACGATTTGAAGTGCATTACGACTAGCATTTGCTCCGGTTTCTTCTTTTGCTTCACCGTCATCGATAGACTTTTGTACGCTGCCTACTACAAGCTTTGTTTTGTATTTTTCTACAAATGCGTCACGGAATGTGAGGCATTCAGCGAAGTTATGGCCAGTGTCGATATGGACGAGGGGGAATGGGATGCGTGCTGGGTAAAACGCCTTATGAGCAAGGTACGCCATGACGATAGAGTCCTTACCGCCTGAGAAGAGGAGGGCAGGTTTGTCGAATTGTGCAGCAGCTTCTCTGAGGACAAAAATGGCCTCAGATTCTAGCTGTTTGAGATGGCTTAGGTTATAGTTTTCCATTGTTTTTTTTGTTGTAAAAGTTAATGAGTTCTTGGAGTGATTCTTGTTCTGTTGAGTTTATCGTATTGATGATTAAATCTGGATTTTCAGGCTCGGCGAAATTTGAGCCCGCACCGGTGAAATTCTTGATTTCTCCTTTTGCTTGTTTTGCATAGAGTCCCTTAACGTCACGTTGCATACAGGTCTCGAAGTCTGCTTTGATGTAGATTTCCTCGTAAGCATCGCCAATGATTTCACGAGCTTGCTTACGGAATTTCTCCTGAGGAGTGATGAGTGAGAGGATGACGATCGCTCCATTACTGCTAAGTATTTTAGCCACCTCAGCTGTGCGGCGGATATTCTCATTTCTATCATCATCGCTGAAGCCTAGGTCGCTGTTCAGTCCACTACGGAGGTTGTCACCATCAAGGATGATTGTGTATTTGCCGTCAGCGTGGAGTTTCTTCTCAAGAGCATTTGCAAGAGTTGATTTCCCTGAGCCTGATAGGCCGCATAGCCAGAGCACGACGCCTTGTTGGCCGAGTAATGCTTCCTTTTCTTGCGAGCCTAGCTGGCGGGCAAATTCAGGATGGATGTTGTTATCTGGTTGCATGATAGTGATTGAACTGGGCTGATCATTTACGAAATATTGCCTTGTGGCAACAAGTAGCCATGTCATTTGTGTCATAAAATGAGTTGAAATGGCTTGGCGTTTATTGGCATATTGTTTACACATACGCCATGAAAAAATGGCAATCTACAGATAAAATAATCGCCCCGTCACTCTTAGCCGCTGACTGGGGTATGGTGACTTCTGAAGTCTCTCGTGCTATCCAAGCGGGAGCAGATTGGATGCATTTGGATGTTATGGATGGAAATTTTGTAGATAATATCTCATTTGGCCCAGATATGGTGAATGCAGTGAGTGAGAGTAATGACATTTTCCTCGATGTGCACCTAATGATAGCGAAGCCAGATCATTTCCTCGGTCGCTTTGTAGAGGCTGGAGCGGATCTTATTACTGTGCACATTGAGGCTGAGCATGATGTAGCAAATACACTCAAGCGTATTAGTCAAGCAGGGTGTAAGGCGGGGTTGGCTCTTAATCCAGCAACGCCGGTGGAAGATGTCATGCCTTATTTAGATCAGATTGATCTTTTGTTATGCATGACGGTGGTTCCTGGATTTGGTGGGCAGTCATTTATGGAGGAGGTGATGCCTAAGGTGGAGCAAGCGGCTTCTCTTCGTGACTTGCGCGGGCTGGATTACCACATTCAAGTCGATGGCGGGATTGGCGTGGAGACCGCTGCGATCGCTTCTAAAGCTGGAGCCAATGTACTCGTCGCAGGTTCATCTACTTTCAAAGCAGATGATATGAAGAAGGCAGTAAGAGATATTCGTAACGCCTAGATGTTATTCTGGGTCCCCATCTGTGGTTATAAATTCTAGTTTATATTAGAATGGCTAATCATAGATATTAGCCGATGATGTGCGTGAATCTATAGAACGATAATTTATATGACTGTGATACCGAAAGCTTGGAGCATACCTGATATTTTTAGAGCCCGTATGGGTAATGACGTTGGAAGACAACGTCTGATGAGTGAGGAGGGGCATCATTTAGTCGTCCTATGTGAGATACCTTCTCTCAGTGATAAGGGGCAGCGGAGACCTGCTTTATTCTGGGTGAATGATACCGGTGAGTGGAGGTCTATGCCTCAGTCTGGTGGTCGCTCGGCCTTGAGGCAACTTGTGCTGGATTATCAGGAAAAGGTCTCAGCTTTAGAACTCAAAATGACTAAAGTAGAAGGAGATAATACTCCTGAAGAGGTGCATGATGTTATCGATGAGGCAGCCCCATTACAGAGATCTGTTAGAGGTCTGGCTAGAGTGATGCAGGAGCTACGTGAGACACTGAAGGATGACCGTGAAGTGTTGAATATACGAGATGCAGCTGTTTCGCTAGAATCATCTATTGATCTTCTCCTCGCGGACGCGAAGTCTACTCTGGACTTCGTGACAGCTAAGAATGCGATGATCCAGGCTAAAGAGTCAGCAAAAGCGGCAAGAGAGGCTCAGAAATTAAACCGTATAGCTGCTCTATTTTTCCCACTGGTCACCTTGGCTTCCCTCTTCGGGATGAATGCTCCAGCGGATGTTTTAGCGAGTAATGGTTCGATTCTCGTTATTCTCGTGGGACTAGCTATGGGAGCGCTGCTATGGACAATACTAAGTAAAAAAACTCATTAATATGAAAGACACAGCACTCGTTATTTTAGGTCATGGATCATCGGTTCATGCTAGTTCCTCTATTCCATGTCGTCTCCATGCAGATAATATCCGGCGCATGGAGATATTTCATTCCGTACATTGTGGATTCCTAAAAGAAACGCCACTTATTGAGGAATGCTTGGATCATGTAGAAGTGAAAAAAGTAGTTATCCTGCAGCATTTCCTAGCTGAGGGTTACTATACCAATAAGGTGATCCCGCAGAAGTTAAATCTAGAAGAGAAAGATCTTGAGGTAGAGTACCTCAAGCCGATCGGTCTAGATGCATACATCCAAGATGTGCTCATAGATCTAGCTACTCGTGCGATGGGAGACTGGAAGCCTGAGGAGACTACGCTGATGCTCTTAGGGCACGGTTCTACGAAGAGTAAAACGTCTAAGGACACTCTGTTAGAGCATATTGCTGCGCTGCGAGAAAAGACTGAGTTTGCTCAGATCCATGACCTCTGGCTAGAAGAACCACCATTCATAAAGGACTGGCGTGATGTGGTGCAGCATAAGCAGGTATTGTTCATTCCTTACCTCATTGCAGATGGTCAGCACGGTGGCTGGGATATCCCAGAAATGATAGGTATGGAGAGAGATATGTATGCTTCATTTAAAGCTCATGCAGTTGATGATTACGAACTTAAGCTTACGAATGCTTTAGGTAAGTCACCAATGATGGTGGAGCTTATGTTGAGACAGTTAGAGCATCTAAAGAAAGGCTAACTATCAGCAACCAGAGGCTCTACACGGTGACCTTGTTTAGAATCTAATGAGTAAAGTTTCATATTCCTAAGAGGCGGTGAGTAGCAGTGGAGAGTGATAAGGTCTTCGCCATTTTGCTGTAAATTTGAGATCTGATGAATGTCATCATCTTCAGAACCCATGACGTCGTTACTGTATTCGAAACTAGCTATTTCTTGCAGGTGTCCATCAGGGCCTCTTTCAAAGGTTGTCTCTGAGGCGATGCCCGTGACGGTCTTCACCACGCATGCTGATTGTGCATGATCGTGGATTGTGCTACGTTGACCGGCTTTCCAGCAGATACAGAGGAGCTGCACGTACTCATTCTCGTAGATGAGATTGCGCTGATACTGCTTATTGCGAAAGTGAATATGTGGAGATAGATGAGCTTCAGATATTTCTAGGAGCTCCATCTGACTGACTAGTTCATCAAGGGCCGGCCGCTCAGTAAGCTTGTTGAGATACTCCATGAAATCGGAGTTCTCTAGTTGGCAATTAGCAGAATTCAGTGGCATGGGCGCAACATAAGCATTAATTCCTAAATTACGAGTATTAAAAAGGCCAATGACGTGTTATCTCTGACCTTTTTTTTTGATGACGCGATTTCGTTAAAAACTCGGGAATAACTACTTCTTAACTTGCTCTAGCACCTTTGTTAGCCCCGCTACTGTTCCGCCGATGTCTGCAAGGTTAGCCGGCAGGATCATTGTGTTTCCTTCTTTAGCAAGCTTGCCAAATTCAGTAACGTACTGCTCTGCTATCCTTAGATTCACCGCATTAGTTCCGCCTGGTGAGTTGATCGCCTCGCCTACTTGGGAGATACTCGCTGAAGTAGCTTCTGCGAGTAGTTCTATCTCTCTAGCTTTACCTTCAGCCTCGTTGATCTGCTTAGCTTTCTCCGCTTCAGAACGTTTGATCACGTCCTGCTTGAAGCCTTCAGCGATGTTGATCTGTGCTTCGCGCTCACCCTCAGAGTGCGCTACGACTGCACGTCTCTCACGTTCCGCACGCATTTGTTTCTCAAGCGCCTCTGTCACCGTCTGTGGTGGTGTGATGTTCGCTATTTCGTAACGTGTGATCTTGATTCCCCATGGATCAGTCGCCTTATCTAAGGCCTCTATCAGATGCGAGTTGATCTTATCACGCTCCTCGAAGGTGCGGTCAAGTTCCAGCTTACCTATTTCAGAACGTAATGTAGTCTGAGCCAGTTGAGTAGCAGCGTAGAAATAGTTATCAATTCCGTAACTTGCTTTCTTAGGATCGAGTACCTGCATGTATAGAACTCCGTCCACCTCGATGGCGATGTTATCTTTCGTGATACAGTTTTGTGGAGGCACATCCATAGCGATTTCTTTAAGTGAATGCTTGTATGAGATCTTATCAACGAATGGGATGAGGAAGTGAAATCCAGCTCCGAGAGTTTTGTTGTATTTGCCGAGGCGTTCTACCACGAATGTTTCACGTTGTGGGACAATGCGTGCCGTCTTGACGATAGTAACGAGCAGGAAGATGATGATGACTCCTGCGATGATCTCACCTGAGTAATTACCTAGACTCGCTAATATGTATGTTGTGTTTGGTATCATGTTACTATTTCTGTGTTAAAATGTATTTTTTATTATTCTACGGTAAGGGTGAGGCCATCTCGGTCGATCACGGTCACCATTTCGCCTACCGCATGTGTAGTTTTACTTTTCGCGTTCCAGTCTGCTCCTTTAAGCTCTACTTTTCCGCGACTAGTTCCTTCCGGAATAGCCACCACGACTTTGACTGTCTGACCGATGAACTCTGTCTCCATTTCATCTGGTTCATTTTCACTATCTCCTACAAACCATGCTTTGAGATACTTTCGTAAGAGCAGCAGAGTAGCAATGGATGCAATGCTGAAAATAAGTAGCTGTGACTGTAAGCTATCCGCGAACCCTAAAGAATGAGCCAGTGAAGTAATGAGTCCTCCAATACCGAAAAAGAGGATCACTAAACCTGGTGCCACAAATTCTAGTAAAAGTAAGCCGATTCCGACCAGGAACCATATGAGTGTTGAATCAGTCATGTAATGAGATGTTGTGATTATTGCCTCTCCTTGTGAGAGATGACACTTGTATATTTACAGATTTAAATTTTTTAGCGATTACAAAAAATTATTAAGAGTATAACATCTAAACTGAGGTGAAAATTGCCCAGTAACTATTTTTTCATATAATCGCCAATCACAAAGTATTCATGAATTAGCTGAAAGTGATAGTAATCTATTCTCAAGTTATTCACAAACAATTCAAGTGGTTGAAAAGCCCTCATTTTAAAGGCTTTTTTTGAGGTGATAAATTCTATCTAACATATTTCAATATCTATAATTTTCTTTGTGAATAACTTGTTAAAAGTAATAAGAGACAGTTTTTTGTTCTCATTGTTAACTAATAGTTAGCGGCTTATGTTTTTTTATTTGCGCTGGAGTTATGGTCAGTCCTTTTTCTAGATTAAAAATTGAACTTTAAATTTAAGGTTTCCGAAGTGGCTAAGCTAACCATTGAAAAATAGGCGATTAAATTACTTATTCAAAAGTTATTCAAAAGTTATTCACAACATTATGTGAGTTTCTTTAGTGTATTCTAGAGAGGTCAATATGAGGGGATTCTTATAAAACTAAGGCTTGCCAGCAAAATGAATTCTTAGCAAAGTTAGGCCATGCAGAAAGAGACATTTGAAGAGGCGATAGGTCGCATCACCCAGCTAGATGATCGCTTTGAGCCAGAGGCGTATCTCTTTGTCAAGGAAGCTCTAGATTACACAGCTCAGGAAGTATCTTTGAAAGGTACAGAGGAGTCCAGGCACGTCTCTGCTGAGCAGTTACTTCACGGTTTTCGTGATCTAGCTCTTAAGGAGTTTGGTCCTATGGCAGCTACTCTCTTTGAAGAGTGGGGTATCAAGAGCTGCAGCGATGTTGGTGAGATGGTGTTCCAGCTCATTCAAGAGGAGGTTTTCGGTAAGCAAGATAATGATAAACCTGAAGATTTCGCTGAGGTGTACAGCTTTGAGAGAGCATTCGTAGATCCATATTTGCCAAAGCAGGCGCTAACAGTGAGCTAGAATTTATTAGTAGATGACTTATGCTAATTAAATTTCACGATATCGTGCCAGCTAGTCTTTTTGTTTTGATTCTCTCTGCGGTTTTTCTGTAGCTTAAATACTTAATTATTCTCTATGGTTTAGCATTAGGGCGAATGGTGAACTTTCTTAGGAAAGACGAGCTTTATCCCAAGCTCCTTAAGCTGGTCTTTGGAGGGCTCCTTGCTCTAATAATGATAGTAATATAGCCTACTCTAACAGCTGGCGCATTGTATCTTCATTGAGATCTATCGTCTGTGTGCTGCCATCTAAAATATTATCGGCGAGTGTGTTCTTGCGTTTTTGCATCTGCTGGATGCGTTCCTCGACAGTTCCTTGGCAAATAAGCTTGTGCACCATCACAGGCTTATCTTGACCGATGCGGTAAGCTCTGTCTGTAGCTTGGTTCTCAGCTGCTGGATTCCACCATGGGTCGTAGTGAATGACTGTATCGGCTCCAGTGAGTGTGAGTCCAGTACCACCGGCTTTTAGTGAAATGAGGAAGACCTCTCCTTCGCCTCCTTGGAATCGTTCCACCAGGGATTGTCTGTCTTTAGTCGCCCCTGTAAGGATGAGATAGCGGATGTCTTCTGCGATGAGGTGTGCTTCGATCAGACTCAGCATGCTAGTGAACTGTGAGAAGATTAGCACCCTGTGGTTTTCTTTCCGCAGAGTGTCTAACAGACCCAGCAGGTAATCAAATTTAGCTGACTCAGTAGCGGTCTTATTTTGCTCTAACAGGGTGGGGTGACAGCAGATCTGGCGAAGCTTGAGTAGCGCGTCGAGGAAGACAATCTGAGCCTGGCCGCCACGTGCAATGATCGCTTTTCGTACTTGCTTGTCCATTGTGGAGCGGACAGTTTCGTAGAGGTCTTTCTGCTCGGTGTGGAGTTCTATTGTGTGTAGGACTTCGGTTTTAGGTGGTAGTTCTTTAGCCACGTCATGCTTGGTTCTGCGTAAGATAAGTGGGCCTACTTTGGCATTAAGCTGATTTCGCTTTCCTTCATTGTGATCTTTTTCGATCGGGTTACGGTAGTTCTCATTGAAGCTCTCAGAGGTGCCTAGTAGTCCAGGCATCAGGAATGCAAATTGACTCCAGAGCTCACCAAGATGATTTTCTATCGGTGTTCCGGATAAGCACAGTCTGTGAGTAGCAGTGAGCTCTCTAACAGCCTTAGAGATCTGTGCTGATGGGTTCTTGATGTGCTGAGCTTCGTCTAGGATAATCTGGTGAAAGTGATGTTGTTTAAAATGCTCAAGATCACGCGGGATCAAAGCGAATGAACTGAGCACAATGTCAGCATCGTTTAGCTGGCTGAATAGCTGATGACGCTTGAGTCCCTGTAAAATAAGGATTTTTAGGTCAGGTGCAAACTTTGCCGCCTCACGTTGCCAGTTCACCACCACGCTAGTAGGGGCCACTACTAGAGTAGGTCTGTTAGGGTTTCTGCCAGATTCCTTTTCGGCTAAAATATGCGTCAGCGTCTGTAGTGTTTTACCCAGTCCCATGTCGTCGGCAAGGATGCCATTGAAGCCATATCTTGCAAGGAACTGCATCCAGTAGAAGCCGTCTAGCTGATAGTCTCTAAGTGTCGCCTGCAGCCCATCAGGAAGCGGCACTTTATCTATCTTCGATGGCGACATCACGCGCGTAGCTATTTCTTCAATGTCGTCAGGAGCATCTATTTTTATCTCCTCGTCGCCAGCTAGTAGCGCGGCTTCCATCTTCTGTAGCTTTATCGGGCCATCCGTGAAATTATACTCTAAGATCTGCCCAAGAGTAGTGAGAATATGGCGGAATCTCCCTACAGGAAGAGCTAGACCTCTGCCGTCCGGAAGGAAGACGAGGAACTCCTGACCTGAGGGTAAGCTTTCTGTTAGATTAAGAAAGTCGTTATCTAACAGCGTAGCAAGGATCGGCTGAAGCTCAAATTTTTCACCATCTATCTCGAATCCTGCTGATAGGTTAAACCAGCCTTTTCCTTCTTCCACGATCTCAGCTTGCCAAGTGTCTGTGCGGAAGATCAGTGGCTTGAGTCCTACGTGCGGAGAGAGCTGTACTGTCCAGCCTCTTTTTTCAAGAGCCGGGATGGCTTCGTGTTGGAAGCGCTGCCAGTAGAAGTCAGGGTGAGACCACTCTTGCTTATCTGGGGCATAGAGCGGACCACGGTGTGTTGGCTTGGCAACCTTCTTCAGCGTGGGGGGAGGCTCTTCTGCACCGGGTAGTAAACTAAGTGCATAGAGGAGTTTCAGTGCTTCCATTTCTGCATTAAGGTCTCGCGGTGAGCGGATGTTCCCAGTGGGATCTAGCGGGTAGATCTGGTCTCTGTACTTCGCGTAGGCGTGGGCGTAAATTTCTGGTAAATATGTGAGACGTTCGCCGTCAGGTCTGCGCTCGATACGCAGTAAAAAAGTCACCTCTGATGAGATCTTCACCTTTGGCTTGTCTGTCGGTGCAGGTGTGGCTTCTGCTTCAGCGGGCTCATCTATCGTGAGTGTCTGCTGGGGGATTTCTCCTACTACATCACCAAAGGCCTGGTTCAGGCGCTCACCGCGTGCTAGATGGATTAAGGTAGCAGCACTGTGTTGGCAGTTGATCTGCAGATCACATGAGCAAGAAGTGTCTAGCATATCTTGCCCGTCTTCCTGCCAGAGTGCGACTACTGCTTCATGCTGATGGCCACTTTTATCCATTACATAGCCGATGAGCTCTACATCACCAGTATCCAGGATGTTAGCTGACGCCTGAGCCACGAGTCTGCCATGAGCCATTTTCTTTCCCTCAGCGAGAGCTCCGGAGGAGAAGGCTTTTTTCCAGTCTTCGGTCTCAAGAAATTCAGCTACATCTTGTTTCAGCATCGTCTCGAAATACTAGAAGAACAGGGGGGCGTAGTACAAGGATGCAATTATAATTTCATTGCCATAGTTGAAATTTATCAATAAATCTCAACAGGTATTCTTATGTTAGCTTATCGTAAAATCATCTTTATTTCTCTACTCTCTATTGCTCAGATCTTATTGGGTGAGGAGGATCCCCAGCAACAGAAATTTAGTGATAAACTGGATTTTTATTTTGGAGCGATAGATCCAGCTCCGGATCCAAATGAGCGAACTGAACTCGGGCACCAGTTGTTCTTTGATACTAGGCTTTCTGCATCAGATAAGACTTCTTGTGTGAGCTGTCATGCTCTGAGTTCAGCCGGCACTAATCGTAAGTTAGTGAAGCAACAGAAAGAAGAGGGAACTTTTTTCCGCGATATCCCAACGGTGTTTAACGTTGCCCAGCTGAATCTGTTCTCCTGGGAGGGGAAGCGCATCATGCTATATGAAAAAATTCATCATTCTCTCAACTCTAAGCATGAAATGGGGGAGGGTGAATGGGAACCAAGGCTTGATAGATTAGCGTCTTATCAAGATCTATTTAAAAAGGCTTACCCTGAGAAAAAGATGACTCAAGAAACCATTAGTGATGCTCTAGCTGAGTATCTAAAGCAACTAGTCACTCCTGCACCCATCGATGACTATATAAATGGAGATAAGAAAGCTCTTAGTGTTGAACAGCTTAAAGGCCTGAACACATTCAATGAGATGAAATGTGCATCATGCCATACGGGGAAAAACTTTGGCGGTGAGATGGTGCAACAGATGGGGGCTATTAAAGCTTGGCCGAATAAAAAAGATCTCGGCTATTTTTATACTACCAAGAACGAGGAGCATAAAATGTTCTTCCGCGTATCGCCACTCCGAAACGTAATCCTAACCAAGCCGTATTTCCATGATGCCAGCTCAAGCCATCTTCTCGATGCTATTAGAAAAATGGATGAGCACGTAGCGGGGGCAGGCGTCGATAAAGAAAGCACCATAGAGATATACACATTCTTAAAATCGCTCAGTGGTGAGCTTCCTGAGAAATGGATAGATGCTCCAGTCATACAAAAATAAAACCCCAGAGCGTTGCTATATCTTTAATTTCTAATGTTTTGTTCAGGATGAGAGAACAAGTGAAAGAAAAAGATATAGTTTTCTCTTGCTAAAGTGTCTATCGCGTGAGAGTGTCCACCAACTTCAAAAAAATCATGTTACCTAGCACATCCATATTAACTATCAAACCAGGCTCACAAAGCCGCGGTATTTCCTCTATTGGGAATACAGCATCTTCTGTGATGGGCTCAGGTTCGTGGTCGGGGATGTCTTCGTTTACAGGTTGCATTATGGGCTTAGAAGTATCCGGCTCATACGTTCATGTAAACGGTCTCATTTCAGGCTCGATTAACATTATTAGCCAAGGAGGGACGCACTCAGTATAGAAATAACACCTTAACATTACTAGGATCTATACTGACTCGCTCTCCAAAACGGAAGCGGGTTTTTTATTGCCCTGATACTAGGCTGATCAACGTGAGACACTTAACCATATCAACTAAACTAGGCAGAACGATCTGCCACCAAGCAAGAATCAATCCAGATAAGTACAATCAGAAAGAAATAATAATCAACAAGACAAAAAAGAGACCTCATTGGCTGTAACCAGTGAAGGTTTTGGATCAAAACCAATCACAACGAAATATTGAAAATGGTGTCAATCAGTCGAATAGAAAGACTGCTATTTTCAATCTCTAAAGTCAAGTGCTACGGAGGGGTCTGTTCAATTAGTTAATTAATATTATATAATTAGATAGATGTATTAGTTGTTGGTTGGAGGGTAGTGAAATACTACTTATGCCCGATGTTTTGTTACCCATACTAAACCAACCAATCACCACTTAAAAAAATGAAAAATAGAAACGTAAATAATAATAGACTAGAGCTAAACCTCACTCCAACTGCATGTGCTGGTGACGACATCGGTCTCCTTATTAAGCTAGTACAGACCGAAAAGATAGGTGTGAAAATGCTCCTGCAAAATGTGACAGAAATCCTCAAGGACGACCCTAACTTGTTAGTTACTGTGGTGAACCTCATCACCGATGCCAATAGAATCCAGGGAAGCGATGCTACTGATTTTGATTACGCCAAGGCAATGAACCTCGTAGAGAGAGATACGAATCTCAAGCAGAGCGATGTGCTACTGAAAGCGATCAAGCACGCGGCTGAAAAAGCAGGTTTTCAAGGGCTACCTAGCTAGCAGAGTACAGCGCGCATAGGCTAGTTCAACTGTGACGAACTAGAGTAAATTTTATGCATGTGTTGTGTATTGAATAGAGAGCGGGGCTTGATTACTTCCATATAGGAAGCCAGTCGAGCCCCGCTTTTACACTTTGGTAATGCTGTAGCTTAGATAAAAGACTAATTAAGCTGCTTGATCCACTTTACTAGGACGTCGACCTCCTTTTCACTGAGCGGGTCTTTAAGAACCATCGCAGGTACTGATCCTTCTCTGTATTCTGCCATAGGGTTTACAATTGCTCTGCGGAGGTATGCTTCATCGATGGTGACTTCTCTTTTGATTCCATCTTTACTGATGACAGTTTGCTTTTTACCGAGGAGTCCTCTGAGTGCAGGAGCGATTGCTGTATCAGCATCTGTGTTATGACAATTTGAGCAGTTTTTTGCGAAGGTTTTTAGCGCAAATTCTTCCCAGTTATTAAGTTGGTTATCATTGTATTGTTTTCCCCATGTTTGACTTTCTTCCTTGCTGGATGAAAGTGTGATTGATTTAGGTTTCTTCCCTTTACTGTCAGTGATGTATGACTTGAAGTTGGAGTTTACTAACCTTGCATATTCTTTGTTTTTAGTGACGAAGAATTCGACCTTATTGATGCCCTTTTTCACTACAAATGAATTTTGTGATTCTTTAGAGTGTGGTCCGCCAGTAGCGAGGAGAAGCGGAGAGTCATTGATGTTGAGGTTTAGGTATGCGTTACCCTCGTGACCTAAGTTTAGATTACCAGCTTGGCTACTGTTAAAGTATAGATGGCCTTTATATCCTTTATCTGTCTTCTCCCAGTCAGTGTCTGTTAGATAGGCTGCAGGGTCCACGCTTAAAATGGGGAATTCGGGGGCTAGTCCTGGGCGGTCTATCCATGTGAGCATAGTCTTCATATAATGAAGTGGCGTTGCTGGCTGAGCTAATACTTTGTCTCCGATGGCTGACCATTTAGTATCTTTCATCTGAAGATGAGAAACGACTGTGATGACTCCCATCTTTACGCGATCATCAGAGCTAGCTGCCAATTTAGTTAGGATAGGCTCTAGATCAGCAGCTAGAGCGTCTGCCCACCAACGTAGAGATCTTACCGCAGAGCGCTGAATTTTGATATCAGAAGAGGCTACTAATCTTTTGATCAGTGATGTGTCAGAAAAGTTTTTCTGACGTTCCATTAACCAGAGTAACTCAAGAGCGTATACATCATCACGAGTATGTGTAGATGAAGCTTTTGTGAGAGCCGTGTTGACCTCAGTATTTGGCTTTTTAGCGAGTTCATTTCTTGCAACCTGACGTATGCTTAGAAATGGGTCTTTCAGCTTATTGATAAGTTCACTAGTTGTCTTTTTTTCGAGGTTTTCTACTGCCAGAGCAGGTGTGTCTGTATGAGTAACTCTCCAGATTCTACCATTGGCGTAGTCACGATCTTTATGTCTCAGTGAGTGCTGGGCATGACCGATGATAGGGTAGTAAAAGTCAGTAATGTAGAGAGCTCCATCGTTACCGAAGAGCACGTCTGTAGGTCTAAATACTTTATTAGATGACTTCAGAATGGTTGTTTTCTTCTGAGCTGCTCTATAGGCACCTTCGACTAATTTTAGTGGAGTGTAGTTGATCTCATTCTTGCTTAGTAGGTGGGAAGTGATAAAGCCGCCTTGCCAGTTTTTAGGGAAGACTGGGCTGTTTACGAATGTAGCCGAGCATCCTTTATCATAACGGAATGGCATACCTAGTGCCGAGGGTGCAGCGCTGCCGATAGGGGTAGCGACATTGTGAGTCTCGGCATCGATGATCTGACCACCACCATAGAATTGGATACATTCACCATATTGGTTATAGCTTACTTTCCATGGGTTAGGTGCTTCGGTTTGACGTTCTGCTGTGAGCTTACGGGTATCCATGTCGAGTGACATAATAACGCTGTCTTTTGTACGAAATGTGCCGCTTAGGGTCTCGAACTGACCTCTGTGGAAAAGGGCTTCTGATAGGATCACCCCTCCATGCGGAGATCTTTGCAGGTATCCACTGTGGTGAGTGTCTGTGTTATCAAATCCTCTGAGAATTTCCTTTTTGATGTCTGCTTTACTATCTCCATTCGTATCTTCTAGGTAGATTAATTTACGGGATGTGGTAACAACGATGCCTTTATCATGGAAGATGAATCCATCAGGCAGGTCTAGTCCTGCAGCGAAAGTTGTTTTCTTGTCAGCCTTACCATCGTTATTAGTATCTTCGAAAATAAGAATCGTGTCGTTTGAGACATTACCCGGAAGTGGATGTGGGTAACTAGCAAAACAGGTAACCCATAGTCTACCTCGGCCATCAAACTGCATTTGTAGTGGATTGATGAGTTCAGGGTAATCTTCACTGGATGCAAAGCAATTCACCTCGAAGCCTGGAGCTAGGGTGAAGTCTTTGAGGTCTTCTTTGGCTGATTTAATAATACCTAATCCTCGTTTTGGCTTAGAGTTAGGTAGCTTTTTTAGCTCGTAAATAGGTAGCTCAGGGAGGCTCACGGTAGTTTCTAAGTTGTTGGCTTGTTCCCAGGTGGCCTGGTCTAGGGTGTTAGCTAGCTTAAGGTGGTGAGGGATCTCGTAGTTGTATTCATAAGGTCTAGCACGGAGCCCATAGTAGCTGATGCCGTTAGCAGGGTGATAGGCTTGAGATACTTCTAGAGCTTTACGTTGGACTATTTTTTGGATGGCTTTGAATGCGGCAGAGTCTGATTTAACAGTATCTACTTTGCTATTGATAGCGGAGGCTAAAAGTTTGCCGACTGCGGCACTGCCTTTATCAGATAGGTTTTGCCCATTTACGGTGTAGACGCCGTCTGAAGAGTTGAAGAGTTCCGCCGATGGGGTGAAGAGGTCTACGAACTTGATGTTGTGTTTTGCCGCTATTTTCTTCATGCTGTCAGCATAGAGCTTGATATCAGCATTTCTTTTAACGAGGTCGGGGCCTGTTACTGAGCTATCTTTTTCGGAGGCAATCGGTGATGCGAGGATGAGCTCGGATTCGCTATGTCTTTCTGTGATGAGTTCCAGGTAGTTTTTTAAATTTTTCTCAAATGCAGCTAGCCCAGGTGCACCAGCGTATGACTCGTTCGCCCCGAATGCCATGATGACGCGGTCTGACTGCCAGTTCTGTAGCAGGTATTTTAGGTGGAGTCCGAATCTGGACGCTCTGATACGGAAGTCGACTGTGTCACCAGAATAAGCACAGGAGCGAAATTGTATTTTCTTGCCTGCGTTGGCAAGCTGTAGATAACTTTCAAAGCTACCTTCCTCTTGGAGCTTTTCCATCATGGCATTTCCGTAGAGGATAGTTAATCCGTCGTTCTCGATTGTTTCATCACGAATCGGGTCGACTTCGATTACTTTCTTAACCTTCTTAGGTTTTTTTGCCTTCTTAGCTTTTTGGGGAGTCTTATCTTGAGCTTCAATCTGGGGAATAAAAGAAATAGCTGAGATAAGGGCTAAGACTGGTATGGTTATCTTCATAATAATTATACTTAACTAAAGAGTGGATTGTGTCGCTATTTTTTTTACTATTTGATTTTTTGTGTAACGTGCTCGAGTAACTGTCTAAAGGTGAATGGAATGTGTTGTTGGTGACACTAGTTTCTCCCCTGTAGCTTTAAGATAGGTTTTTTGTTAGTTAATGCGAGAGCCATGGTAGCGGTGAGTTGGTGGCGTGATGACATATAGTATCCTTTGTCAGTCATGTCTCTTCCTGGAAGGGCTACGAATGATCCGTCATGGCAGCGAGCCATATTGAACCAAGCCTTGTTATAATCCATAATGTCTTGAGCTACTTCGTCATTTTGACAGAGGCGAGAGCCTAATAAGCCCCAACAGACGGAGAGCATGCCATCTGCATGTGCATCAGGAAGGTATTTCTTGGATTTGTGTAGTCCATTGGTTACTTGTTTAAAGTATCTTGGCTTGTTTTGTGATTCGCCTGCTAGGTGGTGCGCCACGATGGACATGCCTTGGCGACCACCAGCAGCGTATGCGCCTCTTGATGTGTGATAGCCGATGTAGCCTTCTTTGGTGGTACTTGATCTGAGATAGGTGAATGCGAGATCTACTTTCTTCTGGTCTACGTTCACTCCACATTTCTTAGCTAGCTCGAATGCGACTAGTGATAAGGTAGTGGTGATGTTCATCGTTCCATATCCTGCTACTTCTGTATTATGCCCCATGCCGCCTGTACGGAACTTATGGCCAACATTTCCCATTTTGCCATGGGTACGGTCTTGGTAGTTTGCCATATCACTGACTTGAGCGTGTTCTAGCTTTTCCGTGAGTGCTTGGATGGTAGGGAGGACTTTTTTATCCTTAGTAAGTAGGTAGTATTCTGATAGGAAAATGCATTGGTATCCTACTTGCCATACCCAGATACCTTTACGAGGTTTTGTATTCCAGTTTTGGACCATTTCTTTTACTAGCTTCATTTTTCCTGCCGCTAGTAGAGCTAGACCACTCATGCCTTTACCGTGGGGTGCTTCTTTAGCAATGTACTTGTAGCCTGGTCCGCTTAAGTAGTCGGTTGCTTGCTCAGCGATGAACTGTGACTTCGGGCAGTTATCGGGGAAGGTTTTGGAGAATTTCCCAATCTTCTCTAGCGGGATGATAACTTTTATTTTTTTACCTGAGCGAGTGACAGAGAGGGTGAGTTTACCATCTGTTCCTTCAGCTTTTTCAATGGCATTCCCAAAGTCCATCATTGGGCCTTCATAGCCGACATCGGGGAAGGACTTCATGCGTGTTATATGATGGCCAAAGGAGTGAGGAGTCCTAAAAGATCTGGCGTTGACGCCGGTAATCACGTCGTCAATTTTTAGTTTGTTTTCTGCTGGGGAGTCTTGGAAAATATACTTTACTGTGAATGACTGAGCTTGGAGTGTGGCTCTAGATCCGGTGGGGCCTAGATTTATCAAGAAGCCAGGAACGGCCATGTCTGGGCCTCTTGTGATGGGCTTTTCCCAGCGGCCACGATTCTCTTCTTCGATTCCTTGCAGCTGCTCTGACTGAAAGCATAATAGCAGACAAAGGATACAGGAGGCTAGCTTAGTTGTTATAGGTGTAGACATCAACAATTTGGTAGGTTGAAGTCTAGGTTATGTAAAGTTTATAAATCACCAAGATCTCGGTTGCGTGCTTTTTCACGTTGTTCTGCGAGTGATAATTTTACGTCTGAGAATTCTAGTGGAGTGCTGACGTTGGCACCGAATTCTGCGCCAAGTCTACGTGGCATATGTTTAACTGGGAGGACGTATTTCCTCCATTTTTTAGCCCATAGATAGTACCAGGTAATAGCGGTGATAGTCAATGCTAGACCGACTATGGTGAGGAGGTGGGCTTCGATGAATAAGGATAAGTGCTCTAGGTTTGTAAGCGGCTTTACTGGTGCTGGCCCATCTAGATCTGCCAGGTTGCCTTGGGGTAGTGGGCTGGCTATATATTTCTGTTCTATCCAGTATGAGCGCTTAGATAGCTCTGTGACATAGATTTCTATTTGGGAGAATTTATCCACTGGCACGCTGGCATCACGAGCTGTCTTAAGGAACATTTCGTCGACTTCCCAGTTCTTGATGATTTGTCTTTCTGTCTGATCCTTAGTCTGGTCAGCTATGATGAGGTGTCCGGTGGAGCGGAGTGCTTCATTATGGTAGTAGAAGGTCACTAGTGCATTGTTCTTCTGGAAGAAACTGGTGAGTCTTTCTTCTAGTTGATCTTCTTTCAGTGCGAGAGAGTGTTCTTCTGTGAAGAGGAATACAGTCATCGGGATCTGAGATTTTTCACCATGTTCCGCGATCAGTCCTTGTATGGTCTTGAGTTGCTCATCTTCTAGGATCTTTTGCGGATCTATGATCCCACCTTGAGCCTTTAGTGAGGCAGCATTTTTGAAATACTGGTCGAGTAGATCATCGCTGGTAAGCTTATGGTAGTGGGCGATGCTATCTGCCTGATGCGCTCCAGCCCAGAACCATGTGGGGAGTTCTAGCTCGGTGAGTATTTCATGCGTACGGGCTAGTCCAGCTTCCCTGTCTTGTGATAAGGATAGCTGGGTGATTCCTGCCCAGATGATAAGTGAATAGGAGAGGGTACGCTGGAGGTGAATGAGAAGCTTCATTTTTTATGTCCTTTCTTAGAGCGAGCTACGGCCTTGATGAGGTGAGCTTTCAGGGAGGAGATGATGAGTAAACTACCTTGAAGCATGTCTCCTTCTAGCAGGCTGGCGTGACCAGCGCTGAGGATATTAAAATTTTCCTTCTCTCGAATGCAGCCGTCGAGTAAATAGCCGTAGCTAATACCGACTTGTTTATTCTCAACATCGACGATGATGATGACGCGTCCTTGGCCTTCTTCGACTCCGCTTTGGGGGCTGCCGTTGTGATGAAATACGGCCTTGTTAATAAGCCAGAATCCATAGGTCTCTAGTGTCTGATCATTCTTTAGTGAGATTAAGGAGATTGCTAGATTGATCCCTACGAATTGTTTCATCTGTGACTGAATAGCCTTGTGAAGTTGCTTGCGGGAAGCGTGATTGAGTACACCTGCTATATCTAGGATTCCATTCTCAATGTTCGTATTGCTCCCTTGATAGAGGGCGTTTATACGCGTGAGCGTAGATCCACAGTGTGGGCAGTCATCAGCGCTATCATGGATTTTTTCTAAGCAGTGTGGGCACTTCATTGGTGGGCTTATGATGCATGAAATTTCTACGGGTACAACTAAAGATCATCCTACGCTAACGAAAGGGTCTATTTACTAGTTCTGGAAGACCATGTGGAGCATAGTGCTTTCGAGCTGGCGGTGACGGCTAGGACTGATGTAATGGAAATGCCATAATAACCTTGATAAAATCTCAGCACTCCACCATTTTCTAGCAAACAAACCACCCCCCCCCAGAAAATAATGAAATCTTTACCGTCCATACTCTTAGCCATTATCACCTTCACGCTATGCTATATGCCACAGCAAGCATCTGCTGGTGAGCACGTCATCTTAGCTGGTGGTCCGGCGCTCAGAAAGTGGGAAAATTTACGCGTAGAACGAGATAGGCACGATAAATGGTGGGCTAACTTCATCCGAGCATCAACATTACGTATGGATCTCCTGCGTCAGGCATACGGTACGCAAGCTAAGTTTGTCTGGCTCGTGCACAGAAGAGGTTACGAAGCACGATCTGCTGAAGACGGTAAGCCGTACACAAAGTGGATCGCTATGCAAGCTGCGAAGCGAAATGCTAAGCTCATCTGGGTAGATGGTAGCTCCTCAGTGATCAGCGCTATCAATGCTCGTCCTACTCGCTCAGTGGTTACTTTTGATTACTTCGGCCACTCTAATAAGCAGTGTTTCCTTCTCGACTATTCCTCAGACATCATTGGTGCGTCCACCGCGTGGCTTCACCAGAAAGACCTCCACAGGCTGAAGGCGTCTGTTTTTACCAGTAAAGCACTCTGTAAGTCATGGGGCTGTCATAGCGGCGAGTCTATGAACTACTACTGGAAGCAAGCTACTGGTAGGGAGCTAGTGGGGGCTGCAGGTAAGACGGACTACGCGACATTATCTGACGGTAAGATGCCAGGGATCAATGGCAAATGGGTCTACCATGCATCTCAACGATAGCCGATAAAATTTTTCACCTACTATATCTTACTAAATTAACTTTATGAAATACGAGCAACTTAAAGAGCTATTTGACCTTCCACTTTTCGACCTGATTAAAAAATCGCGTGAAGTCCATGATGCTAACTGGAGCGATAATGAGATCCAGTTATGTACACTTTTGTCGATTAAGACAGGTGGTTGTTCTGAGGATTGCTCATACTGCGCTCAGTCATCAAGACATAACTCTTCACTTCAGGTGGAGAGACTCATGGAGAAAGAAGATATTCTTAAGCGGGCAGAGATAGCGAGAGACAGTGGATCTACAAGGTTCTGCATGGGGGCTGCATGGCGCGGTGTCCGCAGTGGTACGAAGAGATTTGACCAGGTAGTAGATACGATTAAAGACGTTTCTAAACTGGGAATGGAAGTCTGTGTGACGCTCGGTGAGCTAGGTCCAGAGGAAGCTGTGATCCTTAAAGAAGCTGGGGTTACGGCCTACAATCATAATTTAGACACATCTCGTGAGCACTATCCAAACATTGTCACCACTCACACCTATGACGACCGCCTAAATACCATTCGTAACGCGCAGGACGCAGGGATGTCAATCTGCTGTGGTGGGATACTAGGTCTCGGTGAGACTGATGATGATCGCCTCAAGCTTATCGAGGTGATTTCGGAGTTTAACCCGCAGCCTGAATCAGTACCGATTAACTCACTCATGCCTATGCCGGGAACACCACTTGAGGGTTCAGATCCTGTGACAGTGTTTGATGTTGTCAGAATGATCGCTATTGCACGTATTGCTGTGCCTAGAGCTAAGGTTCGCCTATCCGCTGGTCGTACACAGATTTCTGAGGAGGGGCAGGCGCTCTGTTTCTTTGCTGGTGCAAATTCTATTTTCTACGGAGATAAGCTTCTCACGGCGTCTAACCCTAGTGTGCAGAAAGACCTTAATCTAATCAGCCAGCTAGGTCTCTCAGCGAAGCAGCCAAATCCTAATATGGAAGCTCCTGCTGCGACTTGTGATAAGGAGCTGTCACCTTGCTGCCCTAAAGAATAAAATCACCAGAAACTGATGTCATGTACTAAAGCTGTCTTACGTAGTTACAAATAGTCAGCATTTGACTAGCCAAGGGCATGTGATATAATATCATATACTATTATGAATTTAGCCAGTTTACTACTTTGTCTCGTTTTTGCGGCGGTTGGATATATTATACATCCACAGCTGTTACCTCAGCTTATTGAGGCTGAGGTAGTCTCTGAGTCCGCACTTAGCGATAAGTACAAGATGGAGAATATGCCCGCTACGCTTACTACGCCTCCTGTAGATGTGGTGGAAGCTGTGCGAAGTGAAGAAAGAATTACTGATGAGCCGGCTGATCAACTTGTTACCCCTGTGCAAGATCAACCGAGCGAAGGCTCAGATTCAGAGCCACGTATCCAAGACGTAGCTGTTGGTCAAGATTCAGAGCCAGCCACTGCTAACATTGTTGAGACAATGCCGAGCGTTGATATGGGTGAGCCAGTTCAACCAGAGGATCTAGAGCCTACAGTTTATGTTCCAGAGCCTACTACTCCAGAGTTAGCTGGCATTGCTATGATCTCTAGCGAAGATGTCATCAGCATGATGAAGCAGTCAGTGAGAAGCAAAGAGGTGACAGAATTTACTTACGAAAACGCTCAAAGCTGGGCGTCTATAGGAACTAAAGACCTTGGTGATGTGAAGTACCAGGTGGGTGAAGTTACTTACAGGGCTAGAACGATCTTCGGTGATGAGAAGCTCAGAGCAAAAGCTCTCTTCCAAGACGGTAGACTAGTAAAGTGGGTATGGCCTACTACTTATGCTGATATGGATTAGTAGTAGGTGGGTACTTAGTTCCCTTGTTTTTTTGAAGCCATCATTTGATGTTTTTTTCTTTAGAGAGTTAAGAGGAGTCAGCGTATGAGTATATCACTTATACTGTATTTCCGCTGCTGGCCATCCTGGACGTTGGTCAGAGCCGAGTTGCTTGAAGCCACCTAGTTCTTTTTGAATTTTTATTGCTTGAGCTTGGAGAGCCTTGGCTATTTCAGGGTTATCTTTGGTGACGTTCGTTTTTTCTCCAATATCATTTTCTAGATCAACGAGGAATGGCTCAGTGAGTGTATAGAAACGCATAGTTCTACCTGCTTTTCCCCAATAGGGCTGTTCTTGCTTAGTGCGTGGGAGGTGAAGTTTCCATTTCCCTTTCCGAACTGCTTGTAGGGTGTGAGCATTGTAATAGTAGAGGAACTCGTGACTGGACTTAGTTTCCTTACCTAGGATGATGTCTTTGATGTTCTTGCCATCTATTGTTCTGTCAGAAGGGAGTTCTGCTGCTGCGATGTCAGCAAAGAGCGTGAAGAGGTCCATGCTGCTAATAGAGGTGTCTGACTTCTGACCTTTAGCAATAGTGCCTGGCCAGTAGAAAATAGCAGGGACACGGTGGCCGCCTTCCATAGTGGTGTACTTTCCCCCAGAGAGAGGAGCGCTGGATCCTGAGCCTGTATGTCCGTTGTCCGAGAGAAAGACCACAAGAGTATTTTGCTCGATGTTATTCTTTTTAAGAGTATCTATAACTACGCCGACACTGTGGTCTAGCTCGTGAACGAAATCTGCGTATTTTCCTTTCTTCGTTTTGCCTGCAAAATCTGTACTTGGGGCTACTGGTGAGTGAGCGATCTGATGAGCCATATAGATAAAGAAAGGTTTGTCCTTTGGGTGCTCATTGATGAACTTCACTACCTCACGGTTGTAGGTTGGCGTTATTTCAGTGAACGGGACGTTAGTTTCTTCGATGGTGCGGTTACGGATGAGCGCCTTACTTGTTTTATAGCCAGTGAACGAATAGTTATGAGGGTGCCCCCAGTATTGATCGAACCCTGCGTCCATAGGGTGGGAGCCTTTAATGTCAAAGCCAAGGTGCCACTTGCCTATCATGAAGGAGTGATAGCCGGCAGGCTTGAGCATTTCAGCAATGGTGATTTCCTCAGGGTGCAAGCCGAAGACTGTTTCGACGCGGCTATGATAATGCGCTCTGTAGATAGGGTGACCATTCCTCATAGGGTAACGACCAGTGAGAAGTGAAGAGCGTGATGGACTGCAAACATTCGCAGGGACATTCATATCGGTAGAGAGGAATCCCTCTGCTGCCATTTTATCAATTCTAGGAGTGGGGTTTTTCTCAGATCCATAGCAGCCTAGATCACCGTATCCGAGATCATCAGCTAAGATGACGACGATGTTAGGTGCTTGTGGCTTATCTTCTTGAGCTTGGATGATACCTGAGAATAGTAGAGGTAATAGTAAGATTATTTTTTTCATGATGATTTGTGAATGTAAAAGCAAGGGGGTATTCTAGAGTGTTTTATTGGCTCTCGGCGATGTGTGAGTAACATAAAAAACACGCACTGTACCAGTGCATATTTTTTGAAAATAGTACTTTTACGAGGTGAGTTTCCTACCAAGAGCGTGAGTCTTCTTTACTATCGAAGTTCCCATCTCGGTCAGGTGATGCTATAGCTTGATCGGTATATCTTTCATCTTTGTAATCTGATCCGGCAGGAGAATCATCATCAACATTAGTGAGGAGATCTTGTACATCTATTGGGGTTGTGTCGTCACAGGAAAGCAATTAGCCCGTCCCCCTAAACAAACAGAAGAAAAAAAAGAGGTTCTAAAAGCGAAGAAAAAAGAAATGCAACAAGACGAGCGGGACAGGATCCCAGTAGAGGGTAAGTTTGAAAATGCGAAACGAAAAGGTAGTTTAGGACGGATCATGGCAAAGTTATCATCTACCGCAGAAAGATCATTTTGAGGATCTGTCTAGATGCCCAATTTTATCTTGCTTACAACGTTTCATCATAAATATATAATTTTCGCTGGATGTAGTGTGTATATGGGGCATTATTTGGCATGTATTTACGATTTAAGAAAATTTTACTCATAGCTACAGCGGTATTATTTCCAGTCTATGGCTACGCTCAGGATATTGCTGAGTCTGAAAAAAAGGTAGACGAAGTGGAGGCTAAAGTAGATGTAGAAGACGCCGCTGAGGAAAAGACAGACTTTATCCGAGTGATAGAAGATGAGAAAAGTGTGCTCTTGCAGACCTCTGTCACTCGTTATGTGAAAGACGGTGTGCGTGTGGATCTCATCGGTGCAGTACACGTGGCGGATAAGCAGTACTTCACTAGTCTGAACACGCTGTTTACTAAGTTTGAGGTGTTGCTCTTCGAGATGATAGGTGGGGAGAAGATAGGGGGCGCTGAAGCTCTTGAAGATGAAGCTAAAAAGGAAGATGGAGAGAAGAAAGATCTACAGTTTAATCTCTTAGGAATGATGTATGATCAAATGCAGAAGTGTCTGGAGCTATCCGGACAGAAAGAAATAGTGGACTATAGTAAGGAAAATTTCATTCATGCAGATCTGACGGTTGAGGAATTCAAGACGCTACAGGATGAAAAGGGGGAATCTATCTTAAGCTTTACCTTTAAGAACGCTCAGAAGCAGCAGAAAGTGATGAATGAGCGCAAGAATGCTGGTGAGAAAGTGAAGCAGCCAAGTACTCTGCAAATGCTGCGTGCGTTGATGACTGGGAATGCAGATTTACTGAAATATAATCTCGTGCATAACTTAGGAAATGGAGATGATCAGATTGCCGCTTTTGCTGGTGAGAGTGTGATCATTGGAGATAGAAATATCAAATGTTTGGAGGTGATGGATGCTCAGATTGAAGCAGGTAAGAAAAATATTGGTATCTTCTATGGGGCCGCTCACTTCCCAGACATGGAAGATAGAATGGTCAAAGCGGGCTTTACGAAGACGAATCAATACTGGATGACCGCTTGGGATATAGATAAGAAGAAAGCGGGGAAGTAGGAAGTGGCATCTGGAGGATTCATTCGAGCTATGATTGATCAGAAAGCTATTAGCTTTTCGGGTGATCATAATATATCCGTCTCTTCGCACGCAAAGCATGACGATTTGAAGTGACGTGACCCGTGGTAAGCCCGAGTGTTGATGTTATCGCTCCCTCCGGTTCGGCGTTGATTTTGCATATTGCAGGGAGGCCCGTGCGCAAGGCCGGACTGCAGCGTCTGCAGCATCTGCATGCATGGCTTCAAGCTCCAGGGAAACCAGGGGCGCACGGCGAAGGCCACAAACTTCGACCTTCGGTACGGAGAGGGTCTGTACTTCAGCAGCGTGTCCGGCAAGGCTAATGACTACGCCCAACAGTCGGAAAAGGTAATTATTCGTTGTTGTCGGTGGTGGTCGTGGTGGTCGTGGTGGTGACGGTGTTGGTGTTCGGGTTGGCCTTGGCCTTGGTCTTGGCCTTGGTCTTGGCCTTGGTCTTGGTCTTGGTCTTACTGTCAGATATTTCGCTTTTTTAACGCGGTTGTCGTTCACAGATGCCCAGGATGCCGACAGCGGTGTGTTTTTTGCTGGAGTCGTGTCGATGATCATGCCGGTTGGCGTGTGGTGCTGATGTATTTTTTGTTTGTTTTGCTGTTGTGATCGTTGTCAAGCGTGGTGGTCGCTGTCATTTTTTGTTACGTTCTCGTTGCTACGACTTGACAGTGTGCCTGGAGGTGAAGCGGTTGGGATTATTGTGCAGCTCCTACCTGCTTGTCTGCTGGGCACTAAGTCCGGAAGGGTGTGCTATTTGTCGTTCAGCGGTCTTCGGTCGAGGAGCCACTGCTCTAACCCGATTAGAGCCCCAAAACCCCCCCTACACTAATTCCAAGTCTACTGTCTCCCAAAATGGGTTTCCTGTTGTACAGGGGTTTTATAGAACCTTCATAGAACCGTAGAAACTAGTCCACACTAATTCCAAGTACTTTTCCCCACAACCATGGCTACAAAATCCGGAAAAAACAGTTCAGGAAGGAAATCGGGTGGAGTATGTCCACAAACCGCGCGAGTGCGTTATCCCCTTCAGAGCCCCCAGATCCCTCCCTATACTGAGTCTTACTACGGTAGCCCCCCCAACTTTTCGTTAACGAAATCGCCGGTTTTTGACGCCAGCTCTCGACGGTATCTCCTAAAATACGGTGCCCCTTGACACCCCCCCCCCGACGCCATCGTTCGACTGTCCTTTGCAAACACGAAAATATGTGAAGATTGTTTTCATAGCATCCTTCCTCGTGTCGAGCAGCCATGAAACGCTCGTTAATAAGAAAAAAAAAGAAAATCGCTGGCTTTTGGGGGGGGGGGGGGTTATCGTAGAATCAGTCTACTATATTCAAGTAAATTTGTCACGAGAAAAGGGTTTCCGGTTGAACAGGCGTTAAGGTCGACGTAACAGCAGTCCCGTGTTGAAACGTTGTCGGAGGGAGCACGACATCAAGGGCGCCGTAGGGTACCACGAGGCAACTTGACGATACGGCAATTTTTTTGTGGCGTTGTGGTTTTACGCCTCCGGGATAATACCCCGCCGTAGCTTGCCTCGCGTGCGGCATCGACGTATCTTGGATCGTGCCACATTTGACCCTAGCTTCACAGACGCCGTTGCTCCTGGGACCGCTGTGTATAGGGTTTCGGATTGTGCCTCGGTTTTGGTTGGTACGTTCCTCATGGCTACAGACGTCGTTTATTCTTCTACACTAGGTGTACGGCAAACAAACCTGTTACTACGACAAACACGTTGTTTACGACATACGAACCCGTTTTTACGACTTACGAACCCGTTTTTGCGACAAATAAACACGTTTTTACCACAAACAAAACTGTTTTCTCGACAACTGCACCTGCTTTTACTTCAATGGAACCTCGCTTTACGCCGAAAATACTTTTTTTCGCCCGGCCCATGTCCACCCCCCTCTCCCCGTCTGACGTGCAGCTCTGGCAGGGCAAGAAATGGAGGTGCATGTTCACCGCATCTGTCGTCGTGGGCAGGCCTTTCAATACGACCGAGGCGCGACTGCCGGCTGACATGTGCCCGCCGCAAGGCTACGACGCTGTTGTCGGAGAGGTAACAGCCAGAACGAAAGTTTGGTCTACAGTAGGTAGCGGTCCCTCTAGGACTGCCGGTTGGCGTTAAACGGTCCCTCTATAGTGCCGGTTTCCGTTGTACGGGCCCTTTAGAATGCTGGTTGAGTAGTGCCGGTTGCCCTTATAGTGCCTGTGAAATCGCTCGGCACAGATGGGAACAACGAGTATTAGCAGTGTGCGGAATAGTGCCGGTTTCCGATACAATGCCGGTATTTCCAGCTGGCACACACCGGCACTGTTCGGTGTTTGTCATTTATCACGGTTGTTAATAGCGCCGGAGAAGGTAACATATTATCTCCGTGTGTTGAAGCTCATTGGTGTAGGTTCCACCGCATTGTCTGAGGTTGCACCGCGTATATATGTGCGGCGTACCCACTAGATATGAGCGATTACAGAGTTCGTGGTGGGATATCTACCTCAGACATAGACGTGGATCGGACGTGTACCCATTGTAGCCTGGGCAGTTTTGTGGTTCGAAACGAGTTTTACATGCCGTCAGGGTCAGTACTAACGAACACCAAAAATGACAGGAAACGTGACAACAACAACAACAACAACAACAACAACAACAACTACTACTACTACTACTACTACGTCACGTTTTCGAAAAACTTGATTTGTTGGGGGGGGGGGGGGGGGGGTTT